>NZ_JBGSUU010000012.1:0-8186 GCF_041753295.1 Geminocystis sp. | reverse complement strand
CTTTATTTTTCAATTTTTTGCCATGTAGATCTCTGTCTATCCTGTTTTTACTACATTATAGACTTTTTTCCTCTCTATTTTTCTCATTATTACTTACTATTTTTCCTTAAATTATGTCAGGATTTAGTAATAGTATCTTCCATTTTTTTCTAAACCAATCAATTCCCTGTTTTATTGACTCAAAACCCATTATTCTCAAAAAATTAATAATTATGCTTGTTATTAATGACATTTTATTTTGACTTTTTTTACATTTTATTCTCCGCTTATCTTCTTTAAAAATGGCATCTTTTACCCAATGTACCATATTTTCTATTTTCCAATGACTTTGTATTTTTTGTGCAAATGTCTTTGCTGTTTCTTTTTTGCTGCTAATATAATATACTTTTACTACCTACTCTTTTTTTCCTCTTTTTCCACTTCTCTCTATCATGATAATACTTTGAGGGTGTTGAAAATTTTTATGTTGAATTTTTTGACCATCAAATACTGATACGACTCTTGTTATTTTACGACCGTGACTAAAATCTTTTTTGAGATAATTACTGATAGCTTGTTCTTTTTTCCTTATTAATTCTAATTCTTCAAACAGTTTAATTTGATTTTTTTTGACCGTAATTATATAATCATTACAACGTTCAATAATGATTTGTGTTGTTTCTTTGTTACAATGGGCTGCGTCGAGAGTAAATACTTTGTTAATTAAGGGAATTTGTTTGATCAATTCCTTTACTACCGTGACTTCTGAGGTTTTTTTTCCTTCAAAACTTCGATAATCAATAATTAAGTTTTCCTCACAACTAAAAGCAGAAACAACGTTTAATGTATTTTGACTTTTTTCCTTATAATTAGTCACAGTACCTTTTAAAGTTTTACCATCAATAGCAATATAATCTGGTACATCTTCGTGGTCATAATTTGAATCAATCATCGGGTAAAAAATTGAGAAGAAATCCTCTTCTTCAAGACCCATAATCACTCTTCTAATGGTACTGTAGGAAGGTAGTTTTCTAGAAGTGATATTGAGAAAATCAATAAAAAATTGGGCATTTTCTTGACTAAATTGATAAATCTCTTGATATGTAGAAGAACCACAGCAAAAAGCAGAGAAAATAATAGTTAAAATAGTAGATAGTTCATATCTTTGCCCTCTCTTTGAGCGAAAATCTTTGACAAAGCGAAAAACCTGAAATAAAATGTTCATAACTTATTTTAAATAAACAAAAAATAAGATGGACATGGTCGATTGTATAACCAAAAAATCCATCTTTTTTTAAATTTTGTCCCGACTTTGAAAAAACCCTGCTTCTTAAGCCGTTGTCCCAAAGTAATCTTAAAATAGCATAATCTCTTTTCCCTGATACCGATAGCTGATCAATACCAGATAAAATTAAGTGGATATTCTCAGGGGATGTGCCCTTAGTATCTCGATAAATTTCAGGGGATAGACATCGAACCTTATCCAATAAAAAGTTACATTGCTCATAATCAAAAGCAAATTTAACGAGAGCTTTAACCGAGGCTAACTTAACATTAATGGTATTTGGAGCTAAACCAGCCTCAATCATTATGTTTTGGTAACTACCTAGATAGGCATTAGCCGTTTTAGCATCAAAAGTTAAGTATTGGAGTAAAATCAATTTGACTTGAGACTCAACTAAATCAATCTTTTTACCCTTGCTCACAGTACCAGTAGTAAGGAAATTAGCAAAATGTTTTAGAGCTAGTCTGTAAGTATTTCTAGTAATTTGTTTATGCTGAGAAGCAAGTAACCCGTTGTAAACATCATCAATAGGCTGACTTAAGGGGGCAATTCCAGAGGGAACGATCGTGAAATTTGTCATAATAGTATTAATTAAGATATTAGATAGAACTACCTTTGTCCGAGGTAGTTTTTTATATATAGAATAAAGGAAAAGTGAATTCGAGTTTGAAAAATTTTATTCTCAGACTCTTATTAATAGTATATAAATACTTGTAATTCAAGTTAAAAGGATAGAAGTATTTGTATTACTCCTATCCTTATTTTTTATTTACGCTGATCTCGACTTTGAAAACTATAGGTTGTATTTTTTAGATTTTAGGAATATAGTTTTTGTTCCCGAAATAGTAGTGCTTTAGCAAAGTTTCTGAAGTATCTCCCACATAATCAGCTACACTTTTAAGATCTGCACCACTTTGAAGTTCCAGAGAAATAAAGGTTCTTCTGGTGCTATAAGGTTCAATATAGTAAGGAAGTTTCCCGTCTATTACTAATTGAGGAACACAACCAATTTTGTTTTTAGGTACATCTCCTCGCCAAATTTTACTTATGTAGGTTATTCTCAAATAACCACCTCTGGCATTGCGAAAAACTAGATCATCTTTGCCCATATTAATTTCTAATTTTGAGTAAGCAGCTCTAAGTTCTTCAATAATTTCAGCCGCTCGTGGTTGTAATGGGATATTTCTTACTTTGCCATTTTTAGTTTTGTTTATTAGACAACCATCAGTATATACTTTATCTATGCGTATATAAGTTAAACCGTTTTTAGACGTTACATTACCCCAATTTAAAGCAAATGCTTCTTCAGGTCGAGCTCCTGTTAAAAACAAAAATTCATATAATAATCCTCTAACATCTATTTGAGAGAAAAATTTATTTGTTATCTTTCTTGTCAAAATTGTTTCGATGATTAAATTTCTTTCTTCGATAGTCCACGCCCCATATTCTAATTGTCTATCTTGTACGTCTTTCAAGAATAAGATTTGCTCTCGTTTTTTTTTCGGCAATTTAGAGGCTTTGCCACGATGAGAAGGAAAATTATTGGGAATATTACGGGGGATCAGAGAATTTTCTTTTGCCCATTCAATCATTCGATCTAGAGTACCTAATAATTTATATTGTGTAGTTTTGCCTCTATTTTCAATCAAGTGCTCCGCTATTTTTAATTGACCTTGTTCTGTAAAAACATTAATGTCTTTTACATCAAGAAGACTGTTTCGGTATATTACTCTATATCGTTTCAAGGTTGTGACGGTGATAAAAGCTGAGTAATATTTAACATAACGATCGAACAGTTCTAGTAAATTTAGCTGCTCAACCTGAACATAATCAATTTTTTCTCTGTTAGATGAATGTTTATATTTATCAAGATTGAGAATACTAAAAGCCCCAGTTTCCAAGTCATTTTGAAGAATATTAAGAGTAGTATAAGCCTCTGCCATAGAAGAAGCTGTATTTTTAGCTCCGAAACTAAGATATTTTTGTTTTTTACCAAAATGAATTTGGGCGTATTCACTCGGAATATAAAATTGTATGTTGTTGTGGGGATCAATTTTGATTTTAACTTCTTGTTTTTTCATGATATTTTTTGTTATTTGCATTAGATTGATGGAGTGATATTTTTTCTAGGAAAAAGCAAAATTAGCAGGTACTTATTGGTACGTTTTTGATTTGTAACCATAGAGAATATAAGGAGGTACTCTGGTGGTTATGACCTGCCGACGGTCGTAACTCTATTTATTTAAAAGCCTTTAAAATCAATGGTTGAGCTACTTTTTTTCTTCTAATTGAACTACTTTCTAGGAATTTTTCTAGGAAAGTCTTTTTTTCAGTAGCTCAAACACAAATAGGACGGTACTTACATATCTGTGGTACCGTCCTATTTTTTTTCTGATTTTAACTGGGCTTTTCTTTCTCTGATTTCTTCAATTTCAGAGTGATATTTTTGGCAAGTATCCGTAATTAATTGCCTAACCGTCTCACTCATAGTTAGCCCTTTTAAAACAGATAATATTTTTAGCTCCTCTTTTAAATTTTGGGGAACTTTTAGTTTTAATAATTGTAATTCTTGTTTTTCGATCGGCATGATAGCTCTCTCCTTTTTAGTCGTGAAGATTTGATTCAGAAAGAATTCTCGTAATGCCTTTTCCTTGAATCAGAAAAGAGAGATGGTTGCCGACCTTGAACTTTCTGTGTAAGTTCTATTTAATTTTCTGATTTAATTATACACTATGGCAATCCTAAATGATTTGTGAATAACCTATTTTTTATTTTCAGTTTAAAAAAAAGGGGGGCTAGGGCTGTTTCAAAGTAGGGATTTATAATTACTTAAAAAAGGATATTTAATCAAGGTTAAAATATTTGCTAATTAGACAATAAAATATTTTAGATTTTATTTTTATCTGAGAAAGTAAACTAGACCTACTAGAGCATCAATTTTGTGTTGAGGGATAAAAAAGAGCTAATCTGGAAGAAAATCTTAAATCTTTAGACAAAAAAATGCCGAAGAAAAAATATATTGTGGACCTAACCGATTCAGAAAGAGCAGAACTGGAGGGATTAGTTAAGAAAGGCAAAATAGCAGCATACAAAATGAATCACGCTAGAATATTATTGTTAGCAGATATTAATCAGAAAAAAGGGGGTTATAGGGATGCTCAAATCAGTGAATCATTAAATATTAGTCATGCCACCATAGAGAGAGTACGACAAAGATTTGTACAAGAAGGAATGGAGTCGGCTTTAAATAGACGGGAACAAACAAATCGTCGTCCTAAAATTATTGATGGTGAAAAAGAAGCTTATCTAATTGCAATGGCTTGTAGTGAAAGCCCCATGGGACAAGCAAAATGGACACTTCAAATGCTGGCAGACAAAATGGTGGAATTTCAATATGTGGAAAAAGTATCGAGAGAAACTATTCGAAAAACATAAAAAAAAACGAATTGAAACCATGGCTGAATGAATCATGGGTGATTCCGCCAAAGTCTAATAGTGAATTTGTCTGTTCCATGGAAGATGTCTTGGATATTTATCACCGTGAGTATGATTCTCAAAATCCATGGGTTTGTTTTGATGAGAGTTGTAAACAGTTAGTCAAAGAAGTCAAAGAAAAAATAGAAGCAAAACCTGGACAAAAAGAGCGTTACGACTATCAATATGAACGTAATGGAGTGGCAAATATGTTTATGTTTTTTGAACCGTTACAAGGTTGGCGACATGTAGAAGTAACACAACACAGAACAGCGATTGACTATGGTCAACAGATGAAATATTTAGTCGATGAATGTTATCCCAATGCTGAAAAAATTATAGTAATTCAAGATAACCTCAATACTCATGTAAAAGCATCTTTATACAAGGCTTTTAAACCAAAAGAAGCCAAGAAAATTTTAGATAAACTCGAATTTCATTATACTCCCAAACATGGTAGCTGGTTAAATATGGCAGAAATTGAGTTGAGTGTTTTAAATCGTCAGTGTCTGGCTCGTCGTATTCCGGATATGGATAGTTTGAAACAAGAAATTGCGACATGGGAAAAAAGTCGAAATGAAAAGTCAAATTCAATTGATTGGAGATTTACTACGGATGATGCTCGTATTAAACTCAAGAAACTTTATCCCTCAATTCAAAGTTGACAGACTACTATTACCTTTGGATTATTGTATTCTGCTTTTCGTATCGCTTATGCAGATAATGAACAGCCATAATTTATTTTATCGCACAGCATATCTTTGGTATCAAAAAGAAAGCATAAAAAGAATTTTAAAGATTACTGCATAAATAAGAGATTTTCTACTGATAACTAAATAGAAAGATTTATAAAGAATTTACTATGAATAAGTTTTGTCGTTCAGTAATAGTGTTATTAACAGCTTCCATTAGTTTTTTAACAGTTATTCCTCCGACTTTTTCACAACAAATAAGACAGATAAATATTGAAAACGATTGGCGAACGAGTGACCCCGATGTACCCTTTTCTGAATTAGTAAAAGTAAATAATTCTTTGGGTAACTATTATGTTGTATTTGATAAAAACTATCAGAAATATGGTGGTTGGATAACTGCGGGTACGGAATTAGGAGTAATTACTCGATTTACCTATGATGAAATTGATATTTTTCTTTATCGTAAAGATAGATGTGATGGTATTTTAGGCTGTTTAGGTGCAACACAAGTTCAACAAGGCGGTGAAACTATTGATATTATTTTAGGTAGTGATGTTTTTACCCTTTACGGTGATAATGGTACTTTTCCTGTCAGTCCTCAGTTAAGAAAAGCATTTCAGAATTTACAAGGCAACAGAAATATGAGGATAGTCATTAATAAAACATTAAATAATGATATTGGTGGGGGAACGGTTAATCAACTCACAAAATTATATTCTCTTGTAGATTCTTTAGCTAGTAACTCAATCAACGATAAAATTGCATTAATTCCAGTAAGTCAACAAGAAGCTGAATTAGAAAAATTAATAAGTAATATTATTCCGTCTGTGGTAAAAGTTCAAACTAATTTTGGAGATGCTACTGGTTTTATTCTGACAAAAAACGGTCTTATCATTACTAATCGTCATGTAGTTAGTCGTAGTAATAAAGCACAGATTACATTTTACGATAAAACTAAAGTTGAAGCTGTGGTTGTTCGTAGAGATACTAATGCTGATATAGCCGTATTATCTGTTGGTAATTTATCAGCTCAATTAAAACCATTACCTATTTGTTATCAGAAATATCCTAATCTGGGAGAAAGTGTAATTGCTATCGGTAATCCTCTCTCTCTTAGTAATACTATCACTAGAGGAATAGTTAGCGGTATTCGAGAAACAGAAAGTCAAACTTTAATCCAAACAGATGCCGCCGTTAATCCAGGTAACTCAGGTGGTCCACTCTTAAATAAATATGGAGAAGTGGTAGGAGTAGTTAATGCTCGAATAGGAGGGGCTGGAATACAAGGATTAGGATTTGCCGTATCCATAATTAATGCTTTGGACAATTTAGAAATGACAGTAGATAAAAATTTATCTGGACAACTAAATAATTGTGGTAATCCGATTATAGGAATAGAAATTAATAATCCTCAAGAAACTAGACCATTACCACTATTACAAAAAGATTTGTCTCCTTTACCACCATTAAAATAATAACCAAAATAAATGGAAAATAATACTTCTGTACCTAATAATCAGGATAATTTATTAATAGTGAATGAACTGAAAAAAGTTAATCAAAAACTGAGTGAAATTCAGAAAAATAATTCTACTAATAATGTTAATGAATTACAAAAACAAATAAAGACAATGCAAAATAGTTTAATTATTGTTATTGGTTTATTTATGTTAGGCATTGCATTTAATATATTTTATGCTAATAAACAATATAGTTTATTGCGAATATTAAACTCTAATGATTCTGAACAATTAAGTCAATTAAATCAATTAAACAGTCAAACAAATAGCCCAGAAAAGTACGAATATCAAGTTGTTTCACCCTCTGATTATGTCTTTGATGAAGAAATGAATAAATATGGTCAATTAGGATGGAAAGCAACAGATTGTCGTAGAGCAACATCTGGTTCATATAGTGTTTCAGCTAGTTATGAGTGCATTATGATTCGTAAGAAATAAGGGGTAAATTTATGGATATAACAGTTATTCAATCAAGTATAAATCAGCTACAAAATCAGCTAAAACTAACTTTAGATAATCTTTCATCAGTAAAGTTACAAATAAAGCAGATTAATCTCATTCAAAAACAATTAAGAGCGATTAAAAAAGAGGTTAATTTAGTGATAAAGCAAATCAATCAAACTGCATCTCAATCAACTCCTGATAGTTTAATTTCTGTGGGATTAGACTTATTTGGAAAAAAGAGACTAGCAGGTCAAATTAGACAGTCCACAAGGAGGGCAATTCAAGCAGATAAAATTAATTTGAGACAACCCTATATTAATTTAAAAAATTATATTGATATGCTCATTTTAGAAGGGGATAAACTCAAACTAAAAGCAGAACAATTTTTAACTAATTATTAAGAGATAATCATGGAAAAAAGTAACTATAATTTACTCAGAAATATTTATAATACCAGCAAAGCATCAAAAGAAGATCAGGAAACTTATGTTGCATCAACCTTCGATGAATTAGTGTTGAACTATGAACTGATTTGGAATGACCTGTTAACAACGGATTAGGAAAATAAATTTAAAAATATTAATCAGTAATCTAAAATGATTCAACAATCTAACTTATTAAGATCAGGAATAAGGGATAACCATAATCGGGGTACTGTAGCTGATTTTAGTCTAAAATATAACTAATTATGTAATGAATAAATTTGGTTAAGTTGAGATAATTTTTCTCTAAATTTACATTTAATAGATTCTGGATAAATTATTTCACAGTTATTCCAATATTTAGCTA
>NZ_JBGSUU010000011.1:0-6355 GCF_041753295.1 Geminocystis sp. | reverse complement strand
CGTTTGCTCTCAATCGCACATTTACTAATATAACTAATCTTTTTCTTTTTGGCAACTTTTTCTTTAAATCTTTTTCCCCCGTTAACAATTTAATGGCTATACTTGCTTTTATATAACGGTTTTAAGATTTTTTCTTTTTTTAAAATTGAGTTAATTTTATTGATTTGATAACCCTCTACTGAATTAGAGGGGGGTTTTAGACTAATTATTGAATTAGTTGTTTTGCTCTTTCAGCTAAAGCGTCAGAGGTTAAACCATTTAATGCCATCAATTCTCCAGCATTAGCAGTCGTTTCACCACGTTTCCATGCAAAAGTATCCCGTTTAGCATTACTGCGTAGCATAATAGGCTCTAACATCGCACTTGCACCTCCAGTTACACCAATTACTGCATCACCTTGGAATAACTGTTCAAATCCTGCATCATCAAGGAAGTTATCGTCTTTGATACTGCAACTATTCCAAGCTACATCAGTAGAACGATATAAACGTCGAGGGTTGATAACGGATACGATACGCACTCCATAGCCTTGAGATTCTAAAGTTTTTGTTGCTTCAAAGACAGGTATTAAAGTCATGTCACCAATTACCGCAAAGACAACTTTTTTATTACCCTCAGATTCATGTAAGATAACTCCACCTTTTTCTAAGGCTTCTTTGGTTTGCTCAAAAGTCGTTAAAATTGGTAAAGGAGATTTACTAACAGTAATGGTAATACCTTTATTAGTTGTGCCTAATGCCCACTCATAACAAATTTGGGTACTATTAGCATCGCAGGGGAAAAGAGGATAAATATTACCGTTACGCATCATGGCGGCGAAATAATTCTCAATTTCTGGGCGTTGATGAGTCCAACCGTTACGCCCTTGTTCTAATGCTCCAGCAGTGAATAAAGTAATAGTAGAAGGGGTTTCTCGTCTCAATTCTGCCATCGCTTGGGTGACAGTTTGCCAAATAGGTAAGCCATTGATGGCAAAAGATTCGTAAGAACACCATAGAGAACGAGCGCCAAATAATGCTAGACTTACTGCTAAACCTGCACAAGCATCTTCACTTAAAGGCTCATAAACCTGTCCTTGGGGTTGTTGAAAATAAGTCACATCAACAGTGGGATGGACAATGTTTAAACCAATGTTAATGTTATTAATTCCTGAAGCTGCGTTACCATCGGCATTTGTCACCACAAAATTAGGATCATTTTTGCCGACATAAACGACTAATTCACCCATAGCGGTAGTAGATACTTTTTTATCACCGCCAACGGCATATTCAGTTAAGGGTAAACTTCCTAAGTTGGATAAGGGTAAAACGGATTCTGTGACGGCTTTTTCTGAATTTGAACCACCATTGGCACGGGCAAAATTATCTCTGACTAATTCCCATGCTTCTTTACTTAATGCCCTTTCTTGCAATGCTGAAACGATATAATCTTTGTCGAGGGTATCGCCGGGGTAAAGGTTGTGAGATTGTGCGCCTCGTTTATGCACCCCTGCACCTTTTAATTGTTTGATAATTAGTACAGTTAAAGTGCCTCCTAATGCGGATTGAGCGGCTTTGTTAGTAGCTTCTAATATAGCTTTAGTAAATTCTAGGCGTTTTTCAAAGGAAAATTTAGTACTATCGACATATTCGCCCTCTTGGTTAGCGTCATCAAAATCTTTAGCGTTAACTAAAATTACTTCTTTAAAACCGTTACCTTGCCAATAAGCGATCATTTCTTCGTTGGTTTTAGTGGAAACCATACTATGATGTTCTTGGGAGTAACCATTCCAGACTAAAATCGGTAGAAAGTTTGTACATTTAGGATAAGCTGTGTTGAAATGTCCAAAACTACTCATGATATAAGGCTCTCCTAATCCTCCATCTCCAATGGTTACGGGGAATAAGATATTAGGATGTAATTTAGCTCCAGCCATCGCAAAATGTTGCCCTTGCCCAAGAGGTCCCGCAGGATTGAGTAATCCGGGTATTTGCCCTGATAAATGCCCTAAAAGCCCGTGATTTTCCCGAAAACGGTTGCTCATATCTTCTACGGTGTAAATTCCCATTTTTTCGAGGGATTTATCTAAAAAGACAGTACTATAAAATCCGGGTGCATGATGTCCTACTTCTGTGATTAAATTTTTATGCCCTAACATCACTAAGGCGGCGATGGTATCGGCAATACTGGCAAAACCGCCCGGATGTCCTGATTCTTTACTGGCGGTGATGTGTAAGGTTAAATAACGTAAAGCATCGGCTGCTAATAATGTTTGATAAACGGCTTTTTTGTCTATTGGTGAAGAAATAGCAGTTTTACCTTTTGCGATCGCACTTTCTTGACCATATTCATTAAAATGAGGTAATTCTTCTTTAAAATATTGGATTCCTTGATAAAATGGGGCTGTTGTCATCTTATTTTTAAGTGATTTTCTAATTTACTGCAATTGTTAAACCATTGTTACATTTTTTTGTCATTCAGTCCAATAAATAACGAATGAATGTTGAATAGGTAATAATCAATAGTTAACTTAATATCCATAATTGTGGTTTAAAAAATTGCTTGTTGACTATTTTGTTATACAAATATCTTGTTTTAAAAACATAAATTGATGAAGTTGTCAAAAAAATTATTATCTTTAAGACAAGGAAAAATTGGTGATTTATCTACTACTTATTTTGATAAATTTAAAATGTCGAATAAAGAAAGATAAAAATAAGAAAGATTTTAAAATTGTTTGCTATGGTTAAATTAGTGAGAAATAAATTAAATTAAATTAAAAATTTATGGATAAAGATACTCGTTTCGCTTTGCTAGTAATTGGTTTACCTTTTCTTGGTTTAATTTATTGTTTAGGGATCATTTTTTTGTTTGTTGTTTCACCTTTTGCCCAAAATCATTCTTTTATGACAGGTATTTTAGCGGCAATGATTCCATTTATTATTGCGGTTATTTTATGGACAAAAGCATCAGCAAAAGCATATCAAAAAAAGAATTAATTATTAATTTCAAAACTTAAAAACATTTAGCTTTATCAGAATTAATTTTCTCTTGGATATATGTAGGAATACCTAAAATTGCATCGTGATAAAGATAGTCAAATTCTCGTCTAAAATGTTTTGTAATTAACGGATTATAAATAATTAATAGGGTTTCATCATTGAGATTATTTGCTGCATTTGACCAATTATGAGAACCTGTAATGATTATCGAATCATCAATAATAGCAAATTTATGATGTAATTTATCTCCGTCTGGTAAATTAGGTATTCCTACACTTTTTATAGGTATTTCCCAAGGGTTATTATTCTTTTCATATTTACATTTATTTAGCAAAGCAAATCCTAATAAATCTAATCCTTCACTATAATATTGAAATGCAAAATTAGGATCAATTAAAGTCTTGATTTTTACTCCCTGCAAAGACTCATTTTTTAAAGTATTTGCTATTTCTTGATCACTAAATACAAATAAAGCTAAATCAATAGAATTATTGGCTGTTTTTAAGGTGTTAGCAATTAAACCGTTAGTAGTTTCTAACCAAGATTTTCCTTGAGACTCAGGAGAAAATTTGACTAACATTGTTGTATCTCCTATTTTGACAATTTGTTCTCGGCGAGAAGGTTTTTTAGTGCCAAATAAACTATCTTTTTTATTGCCAACTCCATCACCCCAAAGATAATTAAATTCTTGGGTAAAAATTTTAGCTAAATCTGTACTGTTAATAACTAAAATATGGTTAGCATTTCCTCTTGTTTCTAAGTTTTCAAAGTCTCCATGAATATCACTGAGAGTAAAATTAGACGAACCCGTAACGACTTTTTTCCCATCAATAATAATAAATTTATGGTGCATTAAACCACTTCCTTTTGAGCCGTCTTCTTTATCATCAATTATAGGAATATTTGCTTGTTTTAAGATAGCCAAACCATCATTATTATTAAGTTGATTTAAGGGTAAATTATAGCTATTTTCTATTACTATTCTTACTTTTAAACCTTCTTGTTTTTTTCTAACTATTTCTCTTGCTAATTTCGATAAATTAATTTCTTGTACTGCTATATCAAGGGTAGATTTTGCCGCTTTGATTTGTCTTATAATAACTTCTTCTAAATTATCTCCTGTACGATTAATATTGCGATAAGGATCTACATATTCTTTCCCTTGAGATTGATCATGATTAAAGTAAACTTGAATAGCAGAATCTTGTGGTAATGGTGGTAATTTTTTTTGTTGATTTTGACAACTATTTAAAATTAGTAAATAACTGACAATTGTCAAGGATAATTTAATAATTTTGAGCATTTTTTATACATCTTTAAAACTCTAATTGTGATAATGTATTTTGCAACATTGCTGGAAATCTATTATAGTATTTTGCGTTTAAAGGTGACGGATGAGGTAAAGGATAAATTACTACTTGTTTTTGATAAGATTTACCTTCAATATCTGTTGCTGTCAAATTTAGATTTAAACTTGTTTCATAACGCTTATCTCCTTGATTCCAAAATTCGTTAAACTTTTCTTTAGTGGAATAATTTTCAAACCATTTAAAACCTTCTGTACCTAAAGTAATAATTTGTGTTCCTTGCCAATGAATCACTAATAATTGTTCGATAAAAGGGCGAAATCTTTTTTTTACTTTTAAATTATAGGCTTTATTTTCTGGCGGTTTATAAGGTACAGTATTAGTTAAAATTAACCGATCTTTAATGGATTCTAATTTTTTTTGATCTGAAGTATATTCTTGATGTATAGCCCTATAAAAACCTTGTCTAACTAATTTCCCTGCTGCACCAATTAAAGGTTGCCCTGCTATGACTTCATCTTTACCTAAATCTCGACCAAAAAAACAAATATTACTGTTTAAATTGCCAAAATATAAAATTGGTTTAGTTGGCTCTTTTTTAGCTGATTTATATATGGGAATATCTAAGGGAAATTCCTCTTTTTCTGCTTCTTTCTGGATTTGATTAATAAGATTCTCTATGGTGGACATTAATATATTAACGCTTTATTTTTTAAATGTGTTATAAAATATTTGATATGGATAAAATAATATTATTTGAAAGATATTTAATTAAATTTTCAGATAAATATTCTTATTGTAAATAAAAACAACTATCCAAAAATTAATTCTTAATTATGATAATAAACTGGTAAATAATTTTTTCCCATCTTCAAATCCTAAAGCCATATCACTTGCTCTTTCTGGATGGGGCATCATACCTAAAACATTACCTTTTTTATTAGTAATTCCTGCAATATTTCTACATGAACCATTTGGATTATATTCAGCATTAATTTCTCCTTTTTTGCTACAATAACGAAATAAAATTTGTCCGTTATCTTCTAATTCTTTTAAAGTATCTTCTTGGGCGAAATAATTACCTTCTCCGTGCGCAATGGGAAAACAAACTATTTCTTGAGATTGATAATTTTTTGTCCAAATAGAGTTATTATGTTCTATTTTTATGGGAATTTGATCACAGATAAAATGTAAATCACGATTACGGATTAATGCACCGGGTAGTAATCCCGCTTCTGTTAAAACTTGAAAACCATTACAAATTCCTAATACTAATTTGCCTTCTTCTGCGTGTTTGATAATACTTTTCATCACAGGAGAAAAACGTGCGATGGCACCACAACGCAAATAGTCACCGTAACTAAAACCACCGGGTATAATAACAACGTCTAAATCATCAATATCCGTTTCTTGATGCCATATCATGCGAGTGGATTGATTAAGAATACCATCTGTCACCATAGCTATATCTCGATCACAATTTGAACCCGGAAAAACAACTACACCAAATTTCATTATGAACCTCTATATAAATAATATTGTTTAGTCAATGGGAATTAAATCAAAAGAGTAATTTTCGATAACAGGATTAGCCAAAAGTTGATCACACATTTGATGTAATTGTTTATCAGCAGATTCTTGATTTTCAGCGACTATGATTAATTCAATAAATT
This sequence comes from Geminocystis sp., assembly GCF_041753295.1. Classification (NCBI taxonomy): domain Bacteria; kingdom Bacillati; phylum Cyanobacteriota; class Cyanophyceae; order Chroococcales; family Geminocystaceae; genus Geminocystis; species Geminocystis sp. Next base: position 394 of record NZ_JBGSUU010000011.1, on the reverse strand, counting down.
TACCAATTCTAACGTTTTCTACTGTGCCATAACCTAATTGATGTAATCCTGATTCTACAGCAGTTCCAGCTGTATCCAAAACTGAAGGGCGTAAGGTGACATAAACACGAGAATTAAACTTTTGAGTCATGGATAAAATTCCTAAAATCTAAGATTGAGAGAAAAATAGTGATCAACTATTTATTGATCAAATTAATGAACTAACAAGGATTTTAACATGAGTATCATCAAGGAAACCGAAGAAAAAGAAGTCTGGCGTTGCTGAATTAAGGTATGATTTTTAGATAAAGGGGTCAAATTATCAAAAATAAAAAAATGATACAATGTCCAGAGTGCGGGTCTAAACATATTCACAAAAATGGAATTAAAAAAGGAAAGCAAAATCATCTTTGTG
>NZ_JBGSUU010000010.1:0-13379 GCF_041753295.1 Geminocystis sp. | reverse complement strand
CTATCTTCTATCTTCTATCTTCTATCTTCTATCTTCTATCTTCTATCTTCTATCTTCTATCTTCTATCTTCTATCTTCTATCTTCTATCTTCTATCTTCTATCTTCTATCTTCTATCTTCTATCTTCTATCTTCTAACTCCTATCTCCTAACTCCTATCTCCTAACTCCTAACTCCTAACTCCTATCTCCTAACTCCTAACTCCTATCTCCTAACTCCTAACTCCTAACTCCTACCTTCATAGAAAATTTTGCTTCTTCATCTGGTTAATTATGAATTGCTTTTTGGTATAATTAACCTTCCAAACGTTACAAAATTTAAGTTTAATTATGATTAACAACTCAAAATTAGCCCAAGCCTTCGCTACAAAAAAAGTCCTCAAAGTTATTAGTGGTTTAAATAATTTCGACGTTAATAATGTTAGTGCTGTATGTCAAGCCGCAGAATTAGGCGGAGCAACTTTTGTTGATATTGCTGCGGATGTGAATTTAATCAAAACCATTCGTCAGTTAATTAGTCTTCCTGTTTGCGTATCTGCCGTTAATCCTTTATTATTTGTTGATGCCGTCAATGCTGGTGCAGATTTAATCGAAATTGGAAATTTTGACAGTTTTTATGCTCAAGGCATCACTTTTTCTTCTGAAGATGTTTTACGCTTAACCCGTGAAACCCGTGCTTTATTACCTAATATCACTCTTTCTGTCACTGTACCTCATACTTTACCATTAGATCAACAAGTAGAATTAGCCCAAGCCTTAGTTACTGAAGGGGCTGATATAATTCAAACTGAAGGCGGTACAAGTTCTAATCCTAATCATAGCGGTATTTTAGGTTTAATTGAAAAAGCATCTCCTACCCTTGCCGCCGCCTATGCTATTTCACGAGCTGTTGAAATTCCTGTATTATGTGCTTCTGGTTTATCTGATGTTACTATCCCTATGGCGATTGCTGCTGGTGCTGATGGTATTGGCGTTGGCTCTGCCGTTAATAAATTAAATGATCCCGTCGCCATGGTAGCTGTAGTACGCACCTTAGTTGAGGCGTTAAATTCCGCTTCTGTTACAGTACCTGTATAATAAAAATGTAGTGTGGGCATCGCCCACCATGAATAAAAAAAAGATGAAACTTTTAAGGTATAAATACGTCACTAAGATTAATAATAATTTTAATGTCGAAAATTGATGAAAAATACCATTGTATCTTTAATTTTATTATCTAGTGTCGCCGTTTCACCTTCTGTATTTGCTGATGATACGCCCCCTTCTAACGCAAAACCTCTGTCAGAAATAGTTAGAAATTTAGAAACGAAAGGTTTTTCTCCCATTGTCGAAATTGATTTTGATGATAGTGACGGTTGGGAAATCAAAGCCTATCGCAACAATCAAAAAAGAGAATTGAAAGTTAATCCCCTTTCGGGTGAAATTACTTCAGATACAAAAGACGACTAAATTATTTATTAGTAATTAATAACTGATATTACCCAAAATAAAATATTTGATATTGAAAATATTAGGTTAAATAGTTTTCAATAATCAGTTTATAAACATTAAATTATTTCAGTTTTTTCCTTTAGTTAATTTATCTATTAGATTTCTCCAATAATTATTTTGATAGGATTAAAAATGACAATAAACTAGATTTATTTAATGATTTTGAAATTAAAATTGATTTGTTTTTTTTCTGGAGATGTCTATTAGAGTATGTAATATTCTTTCTATTCATCACTTAATTTGAATAAAAACTCTAATTTCCTTCAAGATTAAATCTTGATAACTTTTAACCTAATTCCTAATCCCTTTTATTTTAATAAATTAGTTGATACCGTGACTTTTTCCTAATACCCAATGACGGCGAAAAAAACGATATAGTGACGATTCTTCTAATGATAAATAAATTGGGCGCCCATGAGGACAAGTATGAGGATTTTTTGTTATTTTCCATTCATTGACGATGTTTTGCATTTCTTTGATAGTGAGTTTTGTGCCATTACGAATTGCACTACGACAGGCGATCGCAACTTGGGCAGAATCTAAGTCACCTCCCCAACTTAACTCCATTAAAGCGTCTAAGGAATCCTCTCGTTGTAATAAAGTTTCGGGAATGCTTCTAATTGCCCATAAATCTTCCCCAAAGGAGTCTATTTCTAAACTTAAATTAATTAAATTTTCTACTTGTTTTGGTAGTAATTTATTTAAAATAATGGGGGTTTCTATGGTTACTATTTGCCATTGATTTTTTAACTTTTCATATAATATTCTTTCATGGGCAATATGTTGTTCAATTAACCAAATTCCTTGGGAATGTTCTGCTATGATATAGGTATTCCTTGATTGAGCGATAACTTTTAAATCAATTAAGCCTAATTTTTCAACACCATCGTTATTTTCTTCAATTTTTGAAGATATATTTCCAACATTATAAACTGCTTTATTTTCGGCAACTTTAAAAATTTTTTCAACTCGTTTATTTTCTACTTGAGTCGATAAATTATTATCCGTTAAGCGAAAAATTTGCTCAATATTTTCTTTAATAATTTCTTGCCAAAATTCAAGGTTATCTAAATAAATTTCTGCTTTTGCTGGGTGACGATTCCAGTCAATTTGTCGAGGAGATGTTTGTAAATGCAAGAAAATCAGAGGATAACGATCTCTTTCTAAGGTACGATGAAAACTAGAGTAAATAGCAGACTCTAACTCTTGACATTTAACAACTCTACCATTGATACCAATTCTCATCCAATCATTGCGAGGGCGAGAAATGCGATCAGGTAATCCTATAATAAAATGTAGAATAGAAATATTATTTTCATTAGGAGTATTAACTTTAATTTCTCTTTCTTCCAAGTCAGAATATTTAACAGTTTTTAACAATTGTGGTAATATTTTTTGCAGAGAATTATCACCACTAATATTTAAAATTAAATGACTATCTACTAATAATTGCCAACTGACTTGAGGATGACATAAAGCCAAATTAGAGATTAATATTTGAATAGATTTAAGCTGTTTTTTAAAACAAGGATTTACTTGTCTTCTTAAAGGAATATTGGCAAATAAATTACTGACATGAATAATTGTACCAACGGCGATGGCTTTGGGATAACATTTAATAACCTGAGTTTGATGGGTAATCATCTCCCAACCACAACTATCTTTAACTCGACTGGTAATGTTTAAATCAGCCAATTGCGCAATACTATGTAATCCTTCTCCTCGAAAACCCAGAGTTTGAATTTTGCTTAAATCATCGGTAGAGTTAATTTTGCTAGTGGTATGAGGTTGAATCGCCATCACTAAATCATTTTCTTCCATGCCTTCGCCATTATCAGCAACTTGTAAACTCCATGACTGAGAATAAAGAGAAATAACGATGCGACTAGCTTTAGCATCTAAACTATTTTCGGCTAACTCCCTTACCACCGCCGTTAAAGAATCGATAACTTCTCCTGCTGCAATTAATTTAATAACATTCTCAGGTAGTTTTTTAATAGTCATAAATTGTAATAAATTTCTATATTTTTCCTCTATTTAGATTTTGTTAAAAAGCATTCTTAATATAATTAGCTATCTTAAATTGATAATTTTGATAAGTTATGTAATTATCACTAATAATAAAATTTTCTCCTTGATTGATAGTAGAATTTTGAGTATAAGTTAATAAGGCAACATCAAAACGACAATTAAAGTTTGATAAAGATAAATTTTCGCTTAAAAAAGTTTCAGCAGTTAGAAATAATTTTTCTTGCTTACTTTCATTTACAGCAAAAACACCATCACCATCCCAGTTATTAACTTGACGAGTTTTTACTTCAATAAATGCTAAGATTTTTGAGTTATTATCCTTCGCAATTAAATCAATTTCTCCCCATAAACAGCGCCAACGATAGTATAAAATATCATAACCTTTATTGATTAACCATTGAGCAATAATTTCTTCTCCTAATTTACCAATATTTTTCATTTTTTATTGAGTTATAGATTTTGTGGTTAATTCCTTTATTTTATTATTAGCAAATTGTTTTAAATTTTGTGCTTCATTATAGACAGTTGTACCAGTTTCTACTTCATTTAATTTATTAAGAATATCTTGAATTTGAATAATGATTTTTTTAACATCAATTTCGGAATTATTAACGTTATTTGTCACCAATTGATTTATCTGATTTTTAGCATAGTTAAAAGCCTCTATAGATTTTTCTTCAGCTTTTTTTCGCTGTTGAATTTCTGATAAATTGTTGTTATATTCTGCCATTAATTTTTTAGCTTCAATATAGCCATTACCATCTTCTAAAGATATATTTTCTAATTCCTTAATAGCCATTTTCCATTGATTTTCAATTTCAGTCCATTTTTCAACTTTATAAGGAGGATTTTTTGATAATTCTACCGCTTTCAAAGAAAATTGTTGAGCAGAAGTTATGATAGTATTTAATTTTTCTGTTTGTATAAAGTTACCAATTATTGCTTCTAATTCTTCTCGATTACTACTAAGTTTTTGTTGTGCTTTTTCTCCTGCTAAAGTATTAACAGGGATTTCTTCTAAATTATTAATCGCTAATTTCCATGTTTTAATTGCCTGTTGTTTATCATAATTATTTTTGGCATTTTCATAATTATTTTTTCCTTCATTAAAAGCTAATTCTGCTTTTTTGAAGAGAGTTTGTGCATTTTTTTCTTGAAAAATTTTTGCTTCTAATTCTCCTACTTTACCGCGCATTTCTTGAAAACCAAAAGAAGAAAAACGCCAACCATAACCATAACTACCGCCAAATAAATCGTTACTAGGATAAACAGGAATAGCATTTAAACTTTGTTTTGCTTCCTGTAATTTTTTTTCTCCTAATTGTAAATCTTCTTGACTGGTGGCATTATCAATTAATTGTTGTGCTTGTTCCATTAAATTGATAGACTTTTTAAAATGATATTCCGTAGTAATTTGACTAGGTAATAATAAGAGTGGTACTTTTTCAGAAATTGGGCGACGAATGGCAGGATAAGGTAAATTGATGACGTATAAAATACCTACAGGAATTGTAATAAATAAAGTTGTTTTAACTAATTTATTACCGAAATTTTTAAGATGTTGTAGAGGAGAAATTGAATTATGTTGATTGTCAGAAAGATTTTCCATAACCTTTTAATAATAAAAAATGGATAATTGATTCAGTTTCAGTAACTTGTTTTAAAAACTTCCCCTATTTTAAATGTTAAAGGGGAGAGTTAATTATCGATTATCTATAGTTAATTATCTATGGTTAAAGCCTTAACTATTTAGAGAATTAGTGGTTTCTGTATCTAGTTTTAACATCAAAACTCCCAAAGGAGGTAAGCATAAATCAAGGGAATCAGGATAATTATGATAAAACCATTTCTCAGTCCATTTTCCTCCTAAATTACCCATATTACTACCACCATATTCACGAGAATCGCTGTTAAAGATTTCCGTATAAAATCCAGCTTGAGGTACACCAATGCGATAATGGCTATGGGGTTGAGGAGTAAAATTACAAACCGCCACGATAAATTCACCATTTTTGTCACGACGGAGAAAAGCAACAACGCTATGACGATTATCACTACAATCAATCCATTGGAAACCTTCCTCTTCAAAATCTAACTCATATAAAGCGGGTTGATTTTTATATAGAGTATTAATATCAGCGAAGAATTTTTTAAGTTGTTGATGTTTTTCGTATTGTAATAAATGCCATTCTAAATCATTCCAGACATTCCACTCACTCCATTGCCCAAATTCCATACTCATAAACATGGTTTTTTTGCCCGGATGTGCGAACATATAACCGAATAAGCTACGCATATTAGCAAATTTTTGCCATTCATCCCCCGGCATTTTGCCTATCATATTACTTTTTCCGTGGACAATTTCATCATGGGAAAGGGCTAACATATAATTCTCACTGTGATGATACCACATACTAAATGTAATACTATTTTGATGGAATTGACGAAACCAAGGATCCATGGCAAAATAATCTAACATATCGTGCATCCACCCCATGTTCCACTTCATATTGAAACCTAAACCACCCATGTAAGGCGGACGAGATACCATAGCCCAAGAGGTTGATTCTTCAGCTATAGACAAGATACCAGGAAAGTAATTAAATATAGTACCGTTAACTTGACGTAAAAATTCCACTGCTTCGATATTTTCTCTGCCACCGTATTGATTTGTTACCCATTCACCGTTTTCTCGGTCATAATCAAGATAAAGCATAGAAGCCACCGCATCCACTCGAATCCCGTCAATATGGTATTTATCGAACCAAAATAAGGCATTTGCTACGAGAAAATTGCGGACTTCATTACGGCCATAATCAAATACTAATGTACCCCAACCTTTATGCTCACCTTTACGAGGATCGCCATGCTCATACAAGTGTGTGCCATCAAAGAAAGCTAAACCATGGCCATCTTTCGGAAAATGTCCGGGTACCCAATCAACTATAACACCAATGTCATTTTTGTGACAAACATCGATGAAATACATTAAGTCTTCTGGGCTACCATAACGAGAAGTGGCGGCATAATAACCAGTAACTTGATAACCCCAAGAACCATCAAAAGGATGTTCCGCTACAGGTAATAATTCAATATGAGTATAACCTAATTCTTTGACATAGGGAATTAATTTCTCTGCAAATTCATAGTAATTTAAAAAACGGGCAGTGGACTTTATGTCTGATACTGGTACTATTTCAGCAGTTTTTCCATATTGTTTTAAAGGAACTTCTATGGACGTATGTAACCATGAACCCATGTGCATTTCATATATAGAAACGGGTTGTTTCAAGGGATCTGTATTACGACGTTTTTCAAGCCAATCTTGATCATTCCACTGATAAGAGTCTAAATTTGCCACAATGGAAGCGGTTTTAGGGCGTACTTCCTGATAAAATCCAAAAGGATCTGATTTTTCGTAGATATGTCCTTCCCAATTTTTAATCTCATATTTGTAATGTGTACCATAGTCAAGATCTGGAATAAAGATCTCCCAAATCATATTCTGACGTTTCCGCATTTGATGTTCTCTGCCATCCCATGAGTTAAAATCCCCTAATACTGAGACGTTTCTTGCATTAGGTGCCCAAACGGCAAAATACACCCCTTTAATGCCGTTTTGTTCGATAACGTGTGCTCCTAACTTCTCATAAATGCGATGATGATTACCTTCCCCAAACAAATGTATATCAAAATCCGTTAGTTGTACTTCTTTAAACTGATAAGGATCATATATTACTTTTTCTTGATCTCCTTCTTTTATCCGTAATTGATAGCTATTTAATTCTTTCGCTTCGATTTCACACTCAAAAAAGTTGGGGTGATGATGCGATCGCATTTGGTATTCTTGACGATTATGAGGAATAACTACTGAAGCAGTGGTAGCTTTTGGTAAATATGCCCTGATTACCCATTGTTTTTGATTATCTTTTTCACCGATTAGATGACAACCTAGTATTTCAAAAGGATCATGATGTAAATTATGAACTATTTGATTAACTTGCTCAGAGGTTATGGTAGTAGGCATTTAATTATTGATACTTAAACATTTTTTATATTGTTCTAATGATAATAGCTAGACTTACTTTTAGAATAATTACTTTTTAAATTAGAGAAATTTACCTATACCTTTATTGTATTTTGCAAATAATTGAAACAAATAAAAAATTCAGACAGTGCATTTTGATACAATTACCAATGTTAGAAATTTAAAATCAGTCAAAATGAATAAAACTATTGCACAGGTGATGACACCTACTCCCATAACTGTTACTCCAGAAATGCCCTTAAAGGAAGCCATCGCTATTTTGGCAGAAAATAAAATTAGTGGTTTACCCGTGATTGATGAAAAAGGGGAATTAGTGGGAGTAATTTCCGAGAGTGATTTAATGTGGCAAGAAACAGGAATTGAAGCACCGCCATATATTATGATTTTAGACAGTATTATTTATCTACAAAATCCTGCCAAACATGATAAAGAAATTCAGAAAGTTTTAGGGCAAACCGTAGGAGATGTCATGAGTAAGAAGCCTATTACCGTCTCTTGTCATGAATCAGTGAAAAAAGCAGCACAATTACTTCACGATAAACAAATTCGTCGTCTTCCCGTCATGGATGAAAAAGAGCAAGTAGTGGGAATTATTACCCAAGGAGATATTATTCGAGCTATGGCATCAGATTAAAACCTCTGGGAAGTTAATTTTTCCCTTCTATCCGTAAATTTTAAATATCCATCTTTTTTAATCAATTTTAACTATCAAAATCATGACTATTACACCCGAATCTGTAAAAAATTTAATTAATGCTGATAATTTTGGCGATCGCATCAGAGGAATAAATGAATTAAGACAATTAGACAAAAAAACAGCTTATGAGTTAATTAAACCGATTATTCAAGACAATAATGTCAGAGTGCGTTATGCCGCAATTTCTCAATTAGACACCTTGGGAGACGTAAATCTGGAAGAATCTTTAGAAATATTACTAGAAAGATTATACAACGATCCTGAAGCCGATGTTCGAGCGGCGGCGGCGGATGCCATAGCAGGATTAAAACTTACCCAAGCCTATCCCGACTTGAAAAAAGTTTATTACGAAACAGAAGAATGGTTAATACAATTCAGTATTGTAGCTGCTTTAGGAGAATTAGGACATCCTGATGGTTTTGATTTACTCAAAGACGCTTTACACTCTGATAACTCACTATTACAAACTTCAGCCATTAGTGCTTTAGGAGAATTAGGAGATATTCGTGCCATAGATTTATTAATTCCTTTTGTGGATAATGATGATTGGCAAATTCGTCATCGTGTCGCCCAAGCATTAGGCAGATTTGGGGGGGAAAAAACCAAAGAAATATTAACTATTCTTTCTCAAGATAAATCCATAGCCGTAGCCGAAGAAGCTAAACACTATTTAATGAATTAGGTGCTTTTTATGGTATTATTAAGATTCTTTAAGTTTAACGGAGGTTAAAAACCGAGTGTATAAGAAAATTATCCCTCACATAATCATCTCTTTACTTTTAGGAGGTATGGGATTAATCCCCTTAGAATTAACGGCACAAGCTCAAAATAGCTCAACCGTAGCTACGAGATTGAATCCCCAACAAAAACAACAATTATATAATTTACTCCAACAAGGTAAACAGTATGTTACAGTAGGTGACCTAAATAACGCACTTTCTATTTATCGTCAAGCGGCTACTTTAGATAATGGAAACCCGAAAATTTTTTCAAGTATGGGTTATCTTTATGCTTCTTTAGGAGATTATCAAGCAGCCGCTAATGCTTATCAACAAGCTATCACTTTAGCACCTGATAATAGTGATTTTCATACCGCTTTAGGTTATACTTTCGCTCAAATTGGGGATAATTCTAACGCTATAAATGCTTACGAAAGGGCGATCGCCCTACAACCAAAGAATGTCGATAATTTAATTGCTTTAGGGGTTTTATCCCTGAGAAAAGGAGAATATTCTCAAATCGAAAATTATTATCAAAAAATACTAACTTTAGATAGTAATAATCAAACCGCTTACGATATTATGGCTACAGCACTTTATCAACAAAATAAAAATAGTGAGGCTATCGCTTTTTTAGAAAACGCCATAGTTAAGTTTCCCAAAAATAACGATTTGAGGTTAAAATTAGCCACAGCCTACTTTAAAGAGCAAAAATCTGCCGAAGGATTAGCACAATTAAAGATACTCGAAAGTAGTGAGCCGAATAATGCTAAAGTAATCATGAAAATGGCTATGGTTTATGAGCAACAAAAAGACTGGGATAACGCCCTCAAAGCCTATCAAGAAGCATCAATCTTAGATAATAAATCTATCCAAGCCTACGGCGGTACTGCTAGAATTTTAGAACAAAAACAAGATTATTTTCGTGCCATTGTCGCTTATCGTCGTTTTATTGAATTAGCACCCCTAAACCCCTACGGTTATCATCGTCTAGGCTTACTGCTAAAAGAAAGAGGTAGAAAACCAGAAGCCAAAGAAATGTTAGAAAAAGCTAAAAATATTTACCAACAACAAGGAAAATTAGAAAGCGTGGCACAAGTACAAAAAGAGTTATAATTTAACACTCGTTGCCCTAATTATCACTATCAGTGAATGTCTAACTCGAAATCTCAAACTACTTATACTCTAATTTCTGGCATTATGGGGGGATTCATATTAGCTTTATTTGCTCAACCCCTTATATTTGCCCAAAGTGATAATGTTGTTACTGAAACTTCTAACGTTAGTATTAATCTATTTCAAGCATTTATTCTTGGTTTAATACAAGGTTTAACAGAGTTTTTACCTATTAGTAGTACAGCACATTTAAAAGTAATACCTGTGGCTTTAGGTTGGGGTGATCCGGGAGTCAGTTATACTGCTATTATTCAATTAGGCAGTATCATAGCCGTCTTATGGTATTTTCGCCAAGATTTAAGAGATTTAACAACTGGTATTCTTAAATCAGTTAAAACGAAGAATTATAATACCCAAGAATTTAAAATTGGTTTAGGCATTATTATCGGTACTATTCCTATTATTGTTGTTGGTTTAGCTTTAAAAATTTTAGTGCAGGATTTAGATAATTCGGGTTTTCGCAGCTTAACCACCATCGCTATTGCCTCCATTGTGATGGCAATTTTATTGGGTATAGCAGAAAAAATTAGCACTCATAAACGCAATTTTGACCAATTATCCACAAAAGATGGTATCTTAATGGGATTAGCTGAATCTCTTGCTTTAATACCGGGTGTTTCTCGCTCAGGCTCAACCATTACCGCTGGTTTATTTATGAATTTAGAAAGGGCAACTGCTGCTCGTTTTTCCTTCTTACTTGGTATTCCAGCTATTACTTTAGCAGGTTTAGTAGAATTAAAAGACGCTTTTTCTCAAGGTTTTAACTCCGTTTCTATTTTTCCTTTGGTTGTTGGGGTTATTTCTGCATGGATTTTCTCTTATTTAGCCATTGCATGGTTAATTCATTTTTTGCAAAAACAAGATACTTGGGTTTTCGTTTGGTATCGTCTAATTTTCGGTATTGTAATTTTAGTGGCAACTATTAAGTAATTAAATTAAAGTCAAAATTTATAATAAATCAATAATTTTAATAATCTTTTATGGAAACTTCTTCCTCTGATTTAAAAAGTCGTTTACATCCTATTATCAATCAATTAGCAGAAATTATTATTACTACTTGGCAAGAAAATCTTTCTTTATCACCCTACGAATTACCCGAAGGTTTAGGCTATGTCGAAGGAAAATTAGAAGGTGAAAGATTAACTATTCAAAACTATTGTTATCAAAGTCGAGAATTTCGGAAGATGCACCTTGAATTGGCAAAAGTAGGCAGTAATTTAGATATTCTTCATTGCGTCATGTTTCCTAATATTGAATATCCTTTACCAATGTTTGGTTGTGATATTGTAGCAGGAAAAGCAGGAATAAGTGCCGCTATTGTTGATTTATCTCCTACTAATAGCGAAAAAACTTTATCTAAAAACTATCAAGAAAGACTCTCAAATTTAGAGGAAATAATTTTTACTGATAAACGAGATTTACCTACTTGGGGTGATATTTTTTCCCCTTTTTGTCTGTTTATTCGCCCGAATAATGAGGAAGAAGAAAAGCTATTTTTAAAGATAGTAAAAGATTATTTAACTATTCATTGTCAGATAGCAAATCAATGTAATCCTGTTTCTGATAGTGAAAAATTAGTCTATTTTCAAGGGCAAAAAAATTACTGTTTACAGCAACAACAAAATGATAAAACCCGTCGAGTTTTAGAGAAAGCCTTTGGCGTTGAATGGGCGGAAAATTATATGAATTCTGTTTTATTTGATTTACCTCTAATCACAAAATAGTCTTCCATATGATTTAAGTTGATTATCAAGAGCTAATCAGGCATAATTACATTTTAAAAGTTTGGTGACATAATTATAGAATAAATCATGGCAGGACATAGTAAATGGGCAAATATTAAACGACAAAAAGCCGTTGTTGACGCTAAAAAAGGTAAAACTTTTACTCAACTTTCTCGTGCTATTATTGTCGCTGCTCGTAATGGAATCCCAGATCCTGAAGGTAATTTTCAGCTACGCACAGCTATTGAAAAGGCTAAGGCGGCTAGTATTCCTAATGATAACATTGAACGGGCTATCGCTAAAGGTGCTGGTACTTATACCGATGATGACAATCTCTTAGAAGAAATTAGATACGAAGGTTATGGTATTGGTGGAGTGGCGGTGTTAATTGAGGCGTTGACAGATAATCGTAATCGCACCGCAGCCGATATTCGTTCGGCTTTTACTAAAAATGGTGGTAATCTTGGGGAAACTGGTTGTGTCAGTTGGATGTTTGAGCAAAAAGGTGTTGTTATTATTGAAGGAAACATAGAGGAAGAAAAGTTATTAGAGGTTTGTTTAGAAACCGATGCCCATAGTTACGAAATTATTAACGAGGAAGACTATCAAGGTGCAGAAATTTTTACGACTATTGACGGGCTAGAAAATCTTAATCAAATCTTGACAAATAACTATTTTTGTGTTAAAGAAATAGAGCTACGTTGGATACCTAATAATACTATAGAAATTAATGATCAAGATCAGATTAAATATTTATTACGATTAATTGATACTTTAGAATCTTTAGATGATGTACAAAATGTTACCGCTAACTTTGAATTAGTTGAATAAAATTATAATTTTTCCGAACATCTTTCATTTAATCATCTTTTTATGAGTTTATTTTCCTCTTATTTTTCCTAAACATTAAGTTTTTTTATCCTTTTTTTAAGCCAATAAATTCCTTAACAAGTTTAAAAATCTCTATCTTTTTTTTACTTATTTTCTTGCTAATCTATTGTTTTAATATTCATCAATTAATTTTATCAATAGTTCACTAAAGTTTAAAAAAAAATTAAATAAATCTCTTGACATTTAACTATATTTTTGTTACTATTTAAGTATAGAAATATAAGCCACCTTTTCTTGAGCCGTAGCGCTCGGGGGGAGGTGGCTTGTCCGTTTTTTTTGCGTAAGTACTTCCTCTTTTACGAAGAAACTTTATGTCATAGCTATCAGCTTAAATCCTTAAAAATCAAAATTTACAGCTATATTTTATGATTAATTTAATATAAATGTTTGTTTTAAAATCAACTCTAAAATATTGAGTTTTTTTACTAATATTGTCTAAATTCTGAACTTTTTATTGATTCAGTCTAACGGTACTTAAACAAAACGATAAAAGAAATTAGGTTATAATTTTTGTATTATAACGTTTTTAGGTCAAAATGAAAGAAACAACATCTTCATCAATGCCACCATGTTTTAATCGCTGGTGTCAAAAAATAGATCCAGT
>NZ_JBGSUU010000009.1:0-40846 GCF_041753295.1 Geminocystis sp. | reverse complement strand
CACAAAGATGATTTTGCTTTCCTTTTTTAATTCCATTTTTGTGAATATGTTTAGACCCGCACTCTGGACATTGTATCATTTTTTTATTTTTGATAATTTGACCCCTTTATCTAAAAATCATACCTTAATTCAGCAACGCCGTTTAAAGAAAATAGTGATAAATGTCATGACACCCAAAGCCACTAAAGGAGAAGGTACAGTTTGGGTAAAACGAGGTAAAATGTAGATTATAAGTAACGATGCGATGGTTATACCATAAACGGCATAAGGTACATCCGTTAATTGAGGTAACTGTGCCAGAAAAATTAATATCCCTAATGCGTTGATGTAACCCATCATTACCGCACGAGGCACATATTTCATTTGTCTGCCTAATTTCAAAACACCAAAAATTAGTTGTAAAATACCCGTTAAAATACCAGCCGCAAAGATATAGTCAACGCCATGATCTTTGACTAAGTTTACCATTAATAATGCCATTGCACCCGTTGCCGCCGAAATGGAGCCCGGTCTTCCTCCTAAAAATGCGGTGATGACAGCTATAATAAATGAAGCGTATAAACCAACTTTAGGATCAACTCCTGCAATAATAGAAAATGCGATGGCTTCTGGAATTAACGCTAATCCTACCACTGCACCAGCCAAAACATCGCCCTTGACGTTAGAAAACCACTCCCTTTTTAGGGTAACTGTATTTAACATTGCCTCCTCAAAATTAATTAACTAATGGAAAATTTTGATTATAAAATTACTAATAAAATAAATAGTAATAAAAATCACTCACCATGAAAAAATAAGATAACACCTAGAGCATAATTGATGTTGAGATGTGCTTAGGGGGGATATTGCATTAGATTGACTTACATATTGATAAAACTCAATCTTATTTATAACCTAAAACCGATATTAAAGCAATTTTTTTCTGAAACACTTTTGATATTCTTTTTAGATTTAATTAATTATGATATATAATACTACGAAAAAATATAAACTTATTACTATCATCCTAGCTATAAACTTCAACTCTAAATTTTGCTTTAATACTTACTATCTTATTCTTTTCAAGTATTTCCTCTGCTAAGGTAGATAATTATTGATGATTATTGAGAAGATAGCGAAGGATTATATTACCATAAGCGATCGCCATATTGCTCCTCCGCTGTTTAAATAACAAAAAATAATTAAATATTTTTATAAACAATAGCGCCATCGCCATTACGATTATAACAGTAAACTAATTGTTCTTTTTCTAAAGTAAACAAGGTTTCCTTAACAATTTGAGGCGTTAATTCTGTGGCTAAAACAATTTGTGATACTGTCATTTCACCTTTATTTTCAAGGGCTTTTAAAATTATTAAATCTGGATTAGAAATATTATTTCCAGATGGAGAAGAATTTCCTTGTAAAAGTTTGACTTTATCTTTTGCATTATTAATAGACGTAATATTTTCTACGGTTATACCAAGTATAAATAATAGCCATAAAATGGAGATAGTATCATATTCTTGAACTGCAGTAACCAAGATAAAATATATGATAGTTGTGATAATTGCTAAGAGATAACGATTAGTGTAAAAATAACTCACAGGAGAAATAAGGAATAAAATTCCCACAATCCAACGATTTTTTTTACTTCTGTTTTCGAGAGTTTGCAATTCTTTTACTGTGTTTTGAGTCATGATTTTTGTGTTTGAATTATGGAGAATTTATGTTGTTAAATTACCTGAAAAAGTTTTCAATACTTGAATTTTTCCGATTAAGTTAAAATAGCAAGAATATTATTAATATTGTCTTGTATCATCTGAAATTCAAGCTTTTGAGAATCTAGCCATTGCTTTTCACTATTTCTTTTTTCCTCTGTTTCCTCCTCATAGCTTTTTTGTTTTTCTAACAAATTATTATAGAATTTTATTCCTTCTTCAATAACATCAATAAGACGGTTATTAAGTTCGTCAAATATCTTATTAATAAAATCGTTGATAGAAGACGAAATATTAACTTTAAATTTCTGAAAATTCTCTAAATTTACCCCCATTAAACTCTTTTTATTTAAGTCATCGATATAACTTTTTAATTGAGTTTTATAGTCATTAGTTTTGGTATTAATACCTTCTGAACAATAATCATAAATTCGTGCTAAAAGATTGTTTTTTTTGTCTCTTACCTTCTCTTTTGTGGCAGAATCTAAGAGAGAAATTGTTGTTTCAAATTTGTCTAAATCTAAGGTAAAAAGTTCATCTTTGATGACAATTAAACCATTCTCAACGATATTTTCTATTGCACCAGAAACCCTAGTATCAACTAAGTTAATTAAGTCTTTAATTAAACCATCTTTTTCAAACATATTAGTTGAATTTCTTAAAGTATTTTTATTAGATTCAAAAAACCATTTTTTCTCTAACGTTGTAAAATTTTCTTCCCAAGATTGATTTAATTGAGCTAAAAATTCCGTTTGATTTATTTGTTTTAACCGCCAAATACGACAATCGCAACTACTAAATTCGCCTAATTGTTGGATGATTTCAGTTTTGGGTATATCTTCAATTCTGAATTTACTTTGCCACACATCATAGGCATTTTCAATATTTTCTAAACAAACTTCATGAAAAAATTTAAGTTTAGTTAACGATGCTTGATATTCTTGATAGCAAGGTTGCAAAGAATTATTTAAAATTTCTGCTGAATTATTTAGTTCTATCGAACTATCCGTATTACTTTTTACTTGCTCAATTAAAGTACTAATACTTTGTAGTGAGTTCAAATATTCTTTCATAAAATTTTGCCGAAAACCTTTATAATGATGATTGTAGCAAAAAAAACGACAAGTCAACTATTTTTTCTGATTAGAGGTTATTACTTATGAATATGCCAATAGTTTTATCAATGGGACAAATTTGCGATAAAGCAACTATGACTTGTGTCGCATTTGCCTCTGAACATCCAGAAATACAACAATACCTCGTAGAGGTTGGTCAAGCACTTTTAAATCGTATCCCAATAGTAGCATTAGGAAATGAGGTTATCTCAATACATTCACAAAATCAACAAATGGCGAATATACAAGAGAATCTCACAGGTATCAAAAATGGAATGGATACATTGACAAGTAGCGTTGGTGTTTTGCAGTCTGGAATGATGATGATTGGAGTTGGTACTTTTGCTAGTGTTGCTTTATCGGCATTAAGTTTACGTCAAACCCTACAGTTGAGAGAAGATGTTAAACAATTAAAGTTGGAAGTCAAAGACGGTTTTATTGACTTGAAAAAAGCCTTTAGGAGTCAGGGAGATGAAATTATTAAGCGCATTGATGAGGTGGCTAGGGATATTAAATTTGAAGAGCATCGTTTGATTTTAGTTAAGGCTTATGGGGAATTTCTGGAGGCTACTCGATTGATGAAAATAGCTTTGACAGGGGATGAAAGTTTCAAAAATTCTACGTTGCAAAATGCTCAGTTGATGTTAACAAGGGCGTTAGCGGATTATAATAATCCTCATATTTTTGATGGTGTGTGCGCAGCAGGGGAGTTGCGTCGTCGGGAATGCGCTTGGGCAATTCAACAGGCTTTGATTATGACTTATCAGTTACAAAATCAACCCAATGCAGTAAAAGATTCAATCAAGCATTTATCAGATAGTATTATGCGTGATTTGTGTCATATAGTTGATCGATGTGAATCGAGTTATGAATTAGATTTTTTGTTTCCTGAAGTGTTAAGAATTTATACCCAAGATTTACCAGCGTTACAGATACAAGCCTTACCTCCCGATGAACAAAAACAATTATTATCTAGTGTGGATGATACTAATGATAATGGCATTGTGGAAGAACCACCAGAGCAAATTCTTTACGATTTGGTAAAACCGAAATCCCATTACGAAGCATTAAAAGATAGTTTACGTTTCACCCTTAAACCTATATTGCGTCAAGATTACATGGATTATATTAGACAAAGAGCTTCCGCCGTGAAATATAAAGGTATCGCTTTATGTGATTGGGCAAATGTAAGTAATTTGAATTTAGCTAATATTTACTATTACTTTAAGTTACGAGAATAATTTAAAATCTGAGTGCGCTATAAAATTTCGGTGGTGCAAAGGTTGCATAGCAAAGGCAAAAGGATTAAAGTTGATTTTGTGGGCAATGCCCACCCTACTTATAATTAATTATTAATCAGGCATTTTTCTAATTTAGATTTAATGATTTCTGCTTCAATATTTTGCCCAATAAATACTAATTTATTTTCTCTTTTTTGTCCTTCTTTCCAAACATCATCTTCGATAGTAAAACGTTTACCACTGAGATGAAATATATGTTTATCAGGACTTTCTTGAAACCATAAAATACCTTTAGCACGAAAAACATTAGCTGATAATTCGTTGTCTAAAAAGCTCTGTAATTTACGAATATTAAAAGGTTTATCACTGACAAAAGAAACGGAAATAAAACCGTCATTTTCTAAGTGATTTGAGTGGTTATGATGATCATGTTGACAATGTTCGTCATGTTCGTGATCTTCGGTACAATGATGATTATGGTCATGGTCATGGTGATCATGATGGTGATCATGTTTATCATCAGAATCTATAGTATCAAAATATTTGTCAGATTCAAATAATCCGACACTGAGAATTAATGGTAAAGGCACTTGAGATTTTGTGGTGCGTAAAATTCTGGCATCGGCTTTAATATCTCTTAATCTAACTTCTAATAAATCGACATCAGCTTCGTCAACTAAATCAGTTTTATTAAGTAAAATAATATCACCATAAGCTATTTGATTACAAGCCGCTTCACTGTTGAATAAATCAAGACTAAAATTCTCACAATCCACTAAAGTAACGATAGAATCTAGTCGAGTTAAATCTCTTAATTCTGTACCTAAAAAAGTCAATGCAACGGGTAAAGGATCAGCAATTCCTGTAGTTTCTACTACTAAATAATCGACTTTTTCTTCTCTTTCTAAAACATTATAAATAGCGTCAACTAAATCGTTATTTATAGTGCAACAAATACAACCATTACTTAATTCTACCATGGTTTCATCGGCGGAAATAATCAAATCATTATCAATACCAATTTCGCCAAATTCATTGACTAAAACTGCCGTTTTGATACCCTGTTGGTTTTGCAAAATATGATTAAGTAAAGTGGTTTTTCCACTGCCTAAAAATCCCGTAATAATAGTAACAGGTAAACCGTGTTTAGGGGCATCAAGAAGACTACTTGTATTATTTACTGAAACTTGAGTCATAATAACTATAAATTTTTATTCTGTGGTTAAAGAGATTATATCACTATAAATACTTGTCTTGATAACTGTATTACTTATTATTTATTTTCAAGCATTACAATTAAAATTCTGCATTCATAGGAGTGCGAGGAAAAGGAATGACATCCCGAATATTCTCCATTCCTGTCATAAATTGTACCAGTCTTTCAAATCCTAACCCAAAACCAGCATGGGGTACAGTGCCATATCTTCTTAAGTCTAAATACCACCATAAACTTTCAGAGTTAATGTTTAATTGTGCAATTCTGGACTCTAAAATATCGAGTCTTTCTTCTCTTTGTGAACCGCCGATAATTTCCCCAATATTAGGTGCTAAAATATCCATGGCGGCAACAGTTTTTTGATCATCATTTAATCGCATATAAAAGGCTTTTATGTCTTTGGGATAATTAGTAACAATTACAGGTTTTTTGAATAACTTTTCAGCTAAATATCTTTCATGTTCTGATTGTAAATCAATGCCCCATTCTACTTTATATTCAAAATTTTGGGTACTTTTTTCTAATAATTTAATGGCTTCAGTATAGGTAATTCTAGCAAACTCATTATTAATAATATTTTGAGCATTATCTAACACACTATTATTAATTCTTTGATGGAAAAATTCGAGATCTTCAGGACAGTTATCTAAAACATATTTAAACACATATTTTAAGAATTCTTCTGCTAAATTTTGATCTCCTTCTATGTCGCAAAAAGCCATTTCTGGTTCAACCATCCAAAACTCTGCTAAGTGTCGAGAAGTATTAGAATTTTCTGCTCTAAAAGTAGGTCCAAAAGTATAAACATTTTCAAAAGCCATAGCCATAATTTCTGCTTCTAATTGCCCACTTACGGTTAAAAAAGCCTGTCTGCCAAAGAAATCATTTTTATAGTCAATAGTTGCTGTTTTTTTTGCTAAAATTTCTTCAAAGTTTAAGTTACTAACTGTAAATAATTCTCCCGCTCCTTCACAATCACTAGCGGTAATAATAGGAGTATGTACCCATAAAAAACCTTTATTTTGAAAAAATTGATGAATAGCATTCGCACAACCATTTCTTACTCTCATCACCGCGCCAATGGTATTTGTTCGCCCTCTTAAATGTCCAATTGTTCTTAAAAATTCAAAAGAGTGACGTTTTTTTTGTAAAGGATAAATTTCGGGATCACAATCCCCAAAAACTTCGATAATATTGGCATTTAATTCTATTCTTTGACCTTTAGCAGGAGATTGTACTAATATACCTTCTACCGTTAAAGATGATCCAGTATTTAGTTTTTTTATGATAGTTTCATAGTTAGGTAAATCTTGATTTAAAACTACCTGTAAATTAGCTAAAGATGAACCATCATTGACTTCAATAAAAGTAAATTCTTTTAACTCTCTTTTTGTTCTTACCCATCCTTGAATTTTTATTTTTTCTTCTGGTTTTCCTTGTCTTAAAATCTCAATAATTCTTTTAATATCATTCATGATTTTTATTATTTTGAGGTTTATTAACGTAATTTATTTTTTATTATTATAACATTTACTATGCTTAATAATTATTATTAACTGTTTTAATACATATTTAATAATTTAATTATACAGTAAATTACTAATTTATTTTTTGATATTTATGACGATTATCTCTAATATAATTCATCACTTTTAAATCTTCTCCTTTTATATGATGAATTAGCCATTCTGTCATAAATTGAGAAACTTTAACCGTTAAAAATTGTTCCTTATTTTCCCATTGTTTCTTTAAGGTAAAAACAGCATCTTTTAACTGATCATGTTTTTCTTTATGACATACAAAATCTGGATATTCATATTGTTTCATAATTTGCTCTTCTGTCTCGAAATGTTTGACAGTATAGGAAGCTAATTTATTAAGAATTTCTCCCAAAATTTGTTGCCCTTTTCCTTCAATCATTGCATCATGTAACTCATTAATGACAGAAAAAAGGTATTGATGTTGTTCATCAATTATAGTTTCCCCAGTAATGTATTCATTTCTCCAAAAAGCGATAGGCATTTTTTACTTCCTTGAATTAATAATAATTATACAATTTACCATAACTTAAATGTTAATATAATTTCTATTCTTTATCAATTAGAATAAAAAATATAAACTAATCAATATCTTTAATAAAAATTTTAACCTTAGATTCTCATTAGAATATGATAATAATTTCTAAAGATTAACTATTTGTAATAACAAAAAGAAACACTATTTATTACGTATTAAAACTACTGAAATCATAACTTATGATATATTATTTAATTATATTTAAAAATATCTATAAGTATTAATGACTTTTTATGACTCAAACAGTTTTAGCAAGTACAATTATTGCGCCAACTAAATCTAGCCAAGTAACTCGAAAATCTTATCCTAATTTCAAAGTAATTGTTTTGAATGATGATTTTAACACTTTTGATCATGTAGCTGATTGCTTAATGAAATATATCCCAAACATGAATAGTGATCTTGCATGGGAATTAACAAATCAGGTACACTTTGATGGACAAGCATTAGTATGGAGTGGACCTTTAGAACAAGCTGAATTATATCACCAACAGTTAAGACGGGAAGGTTTGACAATGGCACCTTTGGAGGCAATATGAGTAAATCTTCTGATGGTAGAATCGTTTGGAATCACTCAACACACCTTGATGGATTGATTCCTATTCTCGAAAAATTAGTTATTTATGATGGCATCAAAACTGTAACACCAGCAGTTTTAAGCAGATCTCGTAGTCATTCTCCTCATCTCAAATTAAAAATTTCTGTACCTATTCGAGGAGGCTACAAATTAATCGCTAGATGTGGTAAAAGTGTTCAAGAAGTTTTTATTATTACTACTTTAGGACAAACTGAGTTAGAAAGTATTATTGCGGGTATATTATAACTAATGTTAAATTGTTTAATAATTTATGAAAAAAGTAGCCTTTATTATTAGTTTTTTCCTTTTAATATATTCTTTTTCACAACCAATTAAAGTTACTTTTGCTCAAAATATTATTGCTCAAAATAATAGCAATGATCAAGTAATAAAAAACGCATTTAATCAAAAAATATCGAATATTCAAGTACAAAATCAAGGAGGAGTAATTAAACTATTAAAAGATGATTTAGACGGTGGCAAACATCAAAGATTTATACTAAAATTTAACTCTGGGCAAACTGTACTTATAGCCCATAATATTGATTTAGCACCTCGAATTAATAATTTAAAAGTAGGTGATATTGTTAGTTTTTATGGTGAATATGAATGGAATTCTCAAGGAGGAGTAGTTCATTGGACACACAAAGATCCTCAAGGAAAACATCCTCATGGATGGCTAAAACATAAAGGAAAAACATATCAATAATAAGTGTATATTAATTATCTCCGTTTGATAGAAAAATACTTGATTTAGAGAGGTTTAAGGTATCAGTTAACTGGTTTTAGGTTTAATCTTTTTGGCTGTTGATGAGATGAAAGAATTAAAAAAAAGAAAACTAATAAACATCAGTTTTTTGTCAATTCTTTAACCTAATACCTAACATCTGAAACCTGATACCTAACCTTAAAAAACTTTTTAAACAATCCTTAATCAAAGTCTATTCTCAATAGCATTTTCCCAAGTATCAGTGATAGTTTTTATATCTAAATTGATTAGATTATTAATATTTAAAACTGTTGATTTTACTTCCCCTATTTGTTGCCAATTATTGCCTAATTTTTCTGTTAATAGTGTTTCCCATTTACTTTGATTTTCTGGATGAATTGACACGATAATTAAACTAGCTAATTCACCGAATAAAACATTATCAAGACGAGCATTAATTTCAGGTAAAATAACCTCACAACCTAACTTACCACTGATAGAAGATTCAGCTAAAGCCACAGAAATTCCGCCTTCAGTGACATCATGGGCAGATTTTACCAAACTTTGGCGAATACCGTCACGACAGGCATTTTGTACTTGTTTTTCTAACTCATAATCCAATTCTGGAGGTTTTCCTGCCACAGTGTTATGAATAGTCTCTAAATATTCTGATGCACCCAATTTAGGGGTAAATTTACCTAAAATATAAATCAAATCACCCTCATTTTGCCAACCTTGCCCACAAATTTTGTCGATGTCTGGTATTAAACCCACCATCCCAATAACAGGAGTAGGGTAAATGGGTTGCGGATTACCTTCACTGTCGATAGTCTCGTTATATAAAGAAACATTACCGCCTGTTACGGGAGTGTTAAATTCTCGACAAGCCTCAGAAATTCCTTGACAAGCATGGTGTAACTGCCAGTAACCGATAGGTTTTTCAGGGCTTCCGAAGTTAAGATTGTCAGTAATAGCGATAGGTTGCGCACCAACACAACTCAAATTACGAGCAGCTTCGGCTACGGCTAATTTTGCCCCTAAAGATGGCTCTAAATATACATAACGAGGGTTACAATCCGTTGTAGCGGCGATACCTGTTTTCGCTAAAGCTGGTTTACCGTTAAGAGGGCGCACTCTGATAATGGCAGCATCTGCACCTCTGGGTAACATTACGGTGTTATTTTGCACTTGATGATCATATTGGCGATAAATCCACCGTTTCGAGGCAATAGAAGGAGTATCTAATAAAGTTAATAAAATTTGCTCCCAATTTTGCCCAATAACACCGTTTTTCTCAATCTTTGGTAATTCTGCTTCTGTCCAAGCCCATGCTTTAATAGCATATTCAGGCGGATTTGTCAAGACTTCATGGTGATAAATTGGTGTATTATCAGCGAGGGCGGTAGAAGGTAATTCGGCGGCAACTTTTCCTTGATGTAAAATTCTGACAATTTGCTCTGGTATTACTTCCCCAGCTACTACGGCATGAAGTCCCCATTTTTCAAATATATTAATCAATTCTTGCTCACGTCCTTTTTCAGCTACAAAGAGCATTCTTTCTTGAGACTCTGACAATAAATATTCATAGGGTATCATCCCTGTTTCTCTAGCAGGAATTTTATCTAAGTCTAACTCGATGCCAACGCCACCTTTTGCTGCCATCTCTGAGGTTGAGCAAGTAATACCTGCCGCGCCCATATCTTGGGCGGCTACTACTGCACCAGTTTTAAAGGCTTCTAAACAGGCTTCTATCAAGGATTTTTCGAGGAAAGGATCACCTACTTGTACTGCAGGGCGATCATCTAATGATTCATCTGTCAATTCTGCACTAGCAAAACTAGCACCTCCCATGCCATCTCTACCTGTAGTTGAGCCCACATATAACACAGGATTACCAATGCCAGATGCACCAGATTTGACTATGTCATCAGTTTCCATCAAACCGATTGCCATAGCGTTAACAAGGGGATTGCCACTATAAGCGGAATTAAAATAAACTTCACCGCCAACGGTGGGTACGCCGACACAATTACCATAATGTGATATGCCCTCTACAACTCCTTTAAAAATTCTCCTCGTATGAGCATTATCCAAATTTCCGAAGCGCAATGAGTTTAAAATAGCTATCGGGCGCGCACCCATAGTAAAAATGTCTCTTAATATACCGCCAACTCCTGTGGCTGCTCCTTGAAATGGTTCGATGGCGCTAGGATGGTTATGGGATTCTATTTTGAAAGCTACTCTTAAACCGTCACCTAAATCCACTACTCCTGCGTTTTCTCCAGGACCTACTAATATGCGATCGCCATCAGTAGGAAACTGTGATAGCAAAGGTTTTGAGTTTTTATAACAACAATGTTCTGACCACATTACCCCAAACATACCTAATTCGGCTTTATTGGGATGTCTGCCTAATCTTTTAACGATGTCTTCATATTCAGCAGGTTTAATGCCTTCGGAGGCGATTTCTTTGGGAGTAAAAGAGGCGGACATATTTTCTCTACATTAATTAACTTAATAACAATATATCAGCACCACTAACAATTATCAATTATTTTCAGCAAAGCCTAAGTTATTCGTAGTAAAAACTTTAATTTTGTCAAGAAAAAAGACTTACTACGATATAAATTTATCTATTCATAAATAGTAATTAAAGGTAATTTACGCTCATAAACTTCCATAGCTTCTAAACAATTATTAATACCAGAAATCGCTTCATTATAACTTTGACAATCAGCTTTTATTTCTGTCATTAATTGTTGATTATAAGCAATTTTTTCTCTGACTTCTTGCTCAAGAGTTTGTTGCAAGTTTTGTCTGGCTAAATCATGTTTATCGAGGATATTTTTTTTTATTTTTTCTGCTAAAGGTAACAAATTAATTGTCAGAGTTTGATTAATGGTTTGTTGAAAATCTTGATGAATGGTTTTATGAACTTTTGGCTCAAAATCGAGTTTTAAGAGTTGACGAATGGCAGGTTCTGCCTCTATCATGGCATTGACATCATAGGTTTGAGATGTCTGTTTTAAAGTTTCTCGGAATTGATAAATAGAAAATGTACCTTCGCTATAAAACTGAGAGGTTTCTCTCACATAACGATCACACTCTACACTAGCTTCATTTTGTAACAATGTGAAAAGAGTACTTTCTAAAGCGGTTAACTCGTTTTCGATACCGCCATCATTGCCTAATAAACGATAAAGTTGACGATAAAAATCTTGTAGTCTTACATCAATAATCAAATCATTGACAAAATTTTTAACTAATTCTTCTAACCCATCAACTAAGACATCTTCAAGGGAATTGGAAAGATAATATAACGCCTCCACCAAAACCGCAATTAATGGCGCTGTTTGGTTACGAGGATGGGCTTTTACTGCCCGACTATAGGTATCGCTAACGGAAAAAGTCTGCAATAATTGATCAAGATGGTTAACAAAGCGAGTTTGTAACCGTTGAAAATCTTGATTAAAGGCTTTATTTCCATTAGTAACTGTTTGGTTTACCTATTCATTAATAAAGTCATAAAAATTCTTACCAATATCTTGTAATTCAATATTTACACGGTTTAATTCTTGTTGTTTCATAGCCTCAATTTCTTGAGGTTGACTAATTAAATCCTGTTGAGATTGTTGGTAAACTTTCTTTAATTCAATACAAATAGGTTGTAAATCATCAGCTAAATTAGCGAAAAGTTGAGGGCGTTTTTCTTCTGTTAAATAACGAGTAATTTCTTGTTTAAAATTATCGATACCACTATCTTTTATTAGTTGCTCAATTAAGGGCATTCCCCATTCGCTTAAAATCCTTAAATAATTTTGATTGGGTGTTTCATAACCATTAACAGAAACTTTAAAATCAGTGGTAATTAACTTACCTGAATTAGCACAATAATTATTAAATTCACTAACAAATTGTGGTGTATTTTCCTCTCCTCCTAAATCTTTAATTGTCTCTGCAAAAATACTATCTAATCCAAAACGATCACTAAAAGAAGTATGCTTAACTTGACTACCGTAAAAACCGAGTAAACCGCTAGTTTTATATACTCGATTAGTGTGGGTAAAATCACTGTTAATTAAACTATCTAATCTTTCTCTTAATTGAGAAGCGTACCAAGTTTCATCAATGCGATTAAATACATAAAAAACTCGATCTCGAATGGAAGAATTAGACTTAATTTTTTCTAATAAATCCGTTTCAGCTTGGGTTAAATCTCCTGCCGATGCTGGTTTTAAAACACAGACAACTACTGAAGTATCAGGATTTTCGATTTTATTAAAAGCTAACTCTCTATCTTTTTCAATGGGCGCATCAATGCCGGGTAAATCAACTAATACGTTACCATCTTCTAATAAAGGATGATTACAATAATAATCAAGGCGTTTCAACACAGCCGAATTTTTCCCTCTACGCGCATAAGTAGCCGCTTCTGTGAGATTATTAAAGTTAAATTGCTCCATGGAATAGGTAGCGTTATTGGTGGGGTGGATTTTGTCTTTATTTTCCTCAAAACCCTGTAATAATAGGTTTAAGGCGTTAGCTTGTTTTGCCTTTTCCGATTTATTCACTCCTCCTTCTTGGTTGATAATTTGCGCACATTGTTCTTTAATTTGAACAATAACATGAGACTAATTAACGTAAATATCCGTTAAGTTGATATTCAATTGCTTGGATAAAGTTAGAATTTGCTCTAAAATTTCACCTTCACTTAAAAACGTTAATACTACTCTTTCTTGATTGGCTTGTGCATACTCAATGTAACATTCTATACCTGTTGCATGACCTTCTGCACTATATAGTAATTCACGTCCTAATAAACCATTGATTAACATAGATTTACCAGCACTAAATGCCCCAGCAAACACTATCTCAAATTTTGGAGCGATGGCTTTTTGTAGTGATGTTTCTAACTTAGAAGTTTCTTGATGAACTCGTAATTCAGGATTTTTCTTGACTAATTCAAGAATTTGATATACTTGAGAAACTAAATCGAGGCAAAGAGGGTGATTTTTCGTCATAACAAAGTGTTAACGTTAGATTTCATATTACTATGTTAACTCAACTTTTGTCAGTGAATTACTTAATAGTGACGATTTTTTTTCTGACTATATTCTGATGAACTTTTTTAGGAAGATTCAAAGGCTGCATTGAATTTGTTGATATTTTTGACAAACTTTGGTTAAGTTTATTGATTATAATTGGTTCATTTTCTAAATCAAGTAATAAAATAAAGTATTCTTTCACTTGATTAATTTGAAGAGAAGTAAGTTGATTATTTTGCTTTAACTCCATAATGTCATTAATACTTTTTAATCTTTGTAAAGGAGAATCATCATTTAATTGATTTATTAATTCATTAAATTTTGATAAATATTGTCTTTCTTTAATCGGTTTTTTTTGCCAGATTTTATATCCCATAAATCCTATTCCCAATGTAGAAAATAAAGATTGCCAAATAATACCTAATGCTAACCATTTATTATCTATTTCTGTCCAGATATTCAAGATTATGTAACTACCAATAGCCAAACTTCCAGCCGTAATTACAGATAAAATTAACTGTTTATTTTCTTGAGTTAAAATTTTAATAAAATATTGATTATAACTTCTCCAACAAATATTTTTTACCTGATAAGAAAGTAACATTGTTCCTGCAAAAATTGAGGTAGCTAAAATTAATTTTATATCACCAATACTCAAAGTTAATCCTAAAATAAATAAATAAAGTTTTCGGTTATTTAAACATCTCAAATATTTATTATTTAGCACTATATTTTGATAGGAAAATTTAGAGGAATAAATGGACATTTTAGTTATAAAAATTGCTATTTATATTATAGAGATAATAGACAATGAAAACAAATAAATTTTTATTATAATTTTGATGCTAGGATTAAAGTTAATATAATTTATAACTATTAAACATTCTTTAACTTCTATCCTTCCTGATTTAAGTTAATTTTCTATGGTTTACGGTATATTGTCAATTCATGACTAGATTTGATCGATAATTATCTGAGTTCGAGATTAAAAACCTTTTAAAATAAGGCTTATTAAGTAATAACTGTTCAAATTTTAGTCAAAGAAAATAATTAAATAACGGTAAATAATTGCAAAAAATGAATTTTATAATCGTTTAAATCAATTCTTACTCCTAACTCCCCGTTTCCTTTTTATCTCCTATCTTCTACCCTGATTTTAAATTTTATGACTCACCCTTAGTATAATTGAGCAAAAAAAAGCCTAAAATAACATAAGTTAAAAGTCTCAGATTGTTTATAAAGTAACTGACAATGAATTCAGGAATTGATTTACAAGGAAGTTTTATTACCTCCCTCACGGATTTTGGACTCTCACCAGAATTAGCGAAAACCCTTTGGATTCCTTTACCTTTGGGTTTAATGATTATTGGTGCTACAGTGGGTGTATTAGTAAGCGTTTGGTTAGAAAGAAAAATCTCGGCAGCAGTGCAACAGAGGATTGGACCTGAATATGCTGGTCCTCTTGGTGTACTTCAGCCTGTGGCTGATGGTATCAAATTAGTTTTTAAAGAAGACACTATACCTGCTAAAGCTGATAGTATATTATTTACTCTAGGCCCTGCTTTAGTGGTAATTCCCGTTTTCCTTTCTTATTTAATTGTACCTTTTGGTCAAAATATCGTTATAACTGACTTAAATGTCGGTATCTTTATTTGGATTTCCCTCTCTAGTATTGCACCTATCGGCTTATTAATGTCTGGCTATGCTTCTAATAATAAGTATTCCCTTTTAGGCGGTTTAAGGGCGGCTGCACAATCTATCAGTTATGAAATACCCCTCGCTTTATCGGTTTTGGCGATCGCCATGATGTCTAATAGTTTAAGTACTATAGATATAGTAGAGCAACAATCAGGCTATGGTATTTTAGGCTGGAATATCTGGAGACAACCCGTTGGCTTTTTGGTGTTTTGGATAGCGGCTTTAGCCGAATGTGAGCGTTTACCCTTCGACTTACCCGAAGCGGAAGAAGAATTAGTGGCAGGTTATCAAACAGAATATTCAGGGATGAAATTTGGTTTATTTTATGTAGGATCTTACGTTAACCTAGTACTATCTGCTCTTATTTTCGCAGTATTATATCTTGGGGGTTGGGAGTTTCCTATTCCTTTGAATAACCTTGCTAGTTGGATTGGTGTTAGTGAAAATACCCCTTGGTTACAAGTCATAACAGCTTCTTTAGGCATTAGTATGATGGTATTAAAAGCCTACTTTTTAGTATTTATCGCTATTTTATTACGGTGGACTGTACCCCGTGTTAGAATCGATCAATTATTAGATTTAGGTTGGAAATTTTTATTACCCGTATCCTTAGTTAACTTATTGCTAACTGCAGCGTTAAAATTAGCCTTTCCTGTGGCATTTGGTGGTTAAGTTAAAATAACTAAACTAACTGATATTACGTTATCCAAAGTAGAATATTTGACATTGAAGGTGTCAGGTTTCGGGTATTAGGTTTTCAAGAAAAAGAATTAGTTTATAGACATCAAATTACATATAGGAATCTGATTTGAGTCGTAAGAAAATAATAAGTTAATTTCCCCCAAAATTGGGGGTTAGGGGGCGAAGTCTATATATACAAAACTTCAAAGCCTTGATTTTTGATTATTTAACCTAATTCCCCGTTTCCTTTCTATCTTCTATCTCCTTTTAAGTGAACATTACTTAATATGATGTTAAGTTCTCGTAGTAATGAAAAACACCGCAAATTAGCTTTAAATTTAGATGCTTATGCTTATTTTTCTAAACCTTATAACGAGCAAGAATTACTCGGTAAAATTAAAGACTTTATTCTTAATTAACACCTTTTAATGTTAACTTTTATGAAAAAATGTATGACAATGATCTAAAAATGAGAGTTTTCAGAAAATCTTCACTAAATCTACACAATTGTTTGTCAATAATATAACTAGCAATCCTAAATAAATATTGAAAATTTAATCACTAGATATATTAGTTATTATTTATTATCAAAACTGACTCTCAATTGTTAATGATTTTCTCAGTTAATAATTTTCATAAAAGATTTAGACGCTAAATATAACAATTTATTATTAGAAAAAATGAATCATATTTTTCAACCTTTAAATCTTCTTCGGGATGGATTAACTACTAAAAAAACTGCTCATCTACACATAAAATCAAATACAGTAACTTGGGATCTTTATTTCGTTAATGGTAAATTACAATACGCTCAACATTCTTTGCAATCTCAAGAAACCATTAAATATTGTTTAATCAGCTTAGCACCTCAAGCCGTTGTTAAAATAACTTCTACTGAATCAACAAGTAATTTAAAAAATCTTCAACTATTAAATGTAGTTAATGAATTATTTTCTCGTCATGACATTAATTCCACAGAAAAAGTACTTTTAATTAAAGAATTAAGTCAAGATGCGTTAGAGTCTTTCCTTTGTTTAAAATATGGTAAATATCAGTGGAATGACATTAATGAATCTCAATCTTTAAAATTAAAAGAAACCATCGGCGAAAATCTTTTTGAACTTGCTAGTATTATTAAAACAGTACAAATTCGTTTACAACAATGGCAAAAACTTTCTCCTTTTATCTTATCTCCCTATCACCGATTAGTATTTGTTAATCCTTCTTTATTAAAAGACAATGTGCCTAATGGTACTCTTTCTCCGACTATTTTAATGAAGTTGATTAAATTTATGAAAGGTTTAACCATTCGTCAATTGAGTTTTTTGTTAAAGCAAAACGATGTTAAATTAGCTAATTTATTATTCCCTTATATACAACATAATATAATTAAAGTATATCCTCCGAACCTTCCTCACGATAAATTACCGACAATTTCTTCTATTACCAGAGAATCAAACAATGTTATTCTTTTAAGACAAATATCCAGCAATCAAGAAAATCTCACCGAAAAAAATAATTCAGTTTCTACATCTGTCACTAATAATAATCTTCCTGATTCTTCACTTTCAACTCCTTCTAAATCTTTGATGACAAAAGAAAATAATCATCAAAAATATAAGATCATGTGTATTGATGATAGTCCCACAATGCTCAAAACCATGAAAGGTTATTTAGAAAGCGATAACTATAATGTCTTAACAGTAGATAATCCGATGAAATCTCTTTCTTTTTTATTTGATAGTAAGCCAGACTTAATTTTAATGGATTTATCTATGCCCGGCATTAACGGAAATCGACTTTCTCAAATACTTAAATGTAGTCCAGTTTTTAAAAATGTTCCCATTATTATTGTTAGTGATAATACAAACGTTCTTAATCAAGAGGTAATAGAAGAAATTGGCGCAAAAAATTTTTTAGCGAAACCATTTGTCAAAAATGATTTATTAGCCATCGTTAACCAATATTTGCAACCGATTCAATCTTTAACCGCTTAAGAAATAATACAAATTTTACAATTTATTCATAATTCGATGTCCAATATCTCGGCGGTAATACATATCTTCAAATTTGATTTTTGCTACCGCCTCATAAGCTAATTTTATAGCACTTTGAAAGTCAATCCCCCGACAAGTTACCCCTAAAACTCTACCACCATCGGTGATGATTTCTTGATTTAATAGTTTTGTACCAGCATGAAACACTGTTACACCTTCGGTTTGCACTTGATCTATACCTGTAATTACTTTCCCTTTTTCATAATTACTTGGATAACCTCCTGCTGCCATAACCACACATACCGCACTCCCTTCATGCCATTCTAAAGGCGGTAAATCTGCTAATCTTTGTTGCGCACAAGCCAATAATACTTCTGCTAAAGGGGTTTTTAACATGGGTAACACTGCTTGAGTTTCAGGATCTCCAAAACGACAATTAAACTCCAATGTTTTGGGATCGCCTTCAGTAGTAATCATCAATCCTGCATATAACACCCCACGATAATCAATACCTCGTTTTTGTAATTCCTTTAAGGTTGGTTCTAAAATTTCTTTTGTAATGCGATCGCTTAATTCATCATTAACTAAAGGAGTTGGAGCATAAGCCCCCATACCACCAGTATTTGCACCTGTATCACCTTCACCAATTTGCTTATGATCTTGAGCGGGAATTAAAGAGCGGATTATTTTACCATCTGTCAAGGCTAAAACGGATACTTCCTGACCAGTTAAGAACTCTTCTATGACGACTTTACCAAAGTTTTGGGCAAAAAGTTCCTCAATTCCCTCTAAAGCCTCATCCTGAGTCATAGCGACGATCACACCTTTTCCTGCCGCTAATCCATCAGCTTTAACCACAATAGGCACACCTTCTTGAAGAATATAATTTCTTGCGGATTCTTTATCCGTGAAAGTCTCAGATTTTGCCGTAGGAATACCTCCTGCTATCATCAAATCTTTTGCCCATGACTTACTCGCTTCGATGGTTGCCCCTGCTTTATTTGGCCCAAAAACATTAATTTGATATTGTTGCAAATAATCGGTAATTCCGAGAGATAAAGGTAATTCTGGCCCAACTACCACTAAATCAATGGCTTTTTCTTTGATTAACTTTAAAATCCCTTCAAAATCATCCACCAGAAGAGAGACATTTTCACAATTTTTTAACCTAGCAGTACCACCATTACCCGGTGTACAAAACACTTTTTCTACCGTATCTGATTGTAATAACTGACTTGCTAAAGCGTGTTCTCTGCCACCACTACCAACAACTAAAACTTTCACTGTAATCTAAAATTCCTTTTGTGAATACTACTGTTAATTTTAGCGGAAAATAGTGACCTAAAAAATTTTAACTACCATAAAACCATCTCCCCTCAAAATTAACCTAAGTTTTCGCCATCATAGATATTTTCCATAGGTGCAGGTGCAGCTAAATCATTACCAATAAAACTTCTTGCAGTTACTGTAACTAAACCAAACAGAGCGATTAAAATAGTAACCAAAGGGACAATTTGTTGACGAATAAAATTCATAATAAGTTAAGTTAAATTTGTGATAATTAGAAAAATTTTAATCAGGGATAATTAAACCCTTAGAATTGAGCCATTCACGGTTATAAAGTCGAGATTGATAACGAGATCCACCATCGCAAAGAACTGTTACGATAGTATGACCTGGTCCTAGTTTTTTGGCTAGAGCAACCGCAGCCCCTACATTAATACCTACAGAACCTCCCATGAATAAGCCTTCTTTTCGTAGTAATTGATAAATAACTCTAACAGCTTCTTGATCATCAATTTGAATGGCATCATCGATGATTACACCTTCCATATTAGCAGTAATGCGACTATTGCCGATACCTTCTGTTATGGAATTTCCTTCTATCTTTATTTCTCCAGTTTTGACATAACTGTATAAACCGCTACCTTTAGGATCTGCTAAAACACATTTTATCTGAGGATTTTGATCTTTCAAAAATAAAGAAACTCCCGCAAAAGTACCACCAGTACCCGTAGCGGCAACCCAACCATCAATTTTATGATCTGTTTGCTCCCAAATTTCTTTACCCGTAGTTTCGTAGTGAGCTTGACGGTTAGCTAAATTATCAAATTGATTAGCCCAGATAGCATTATCCATCTCCATAGCGATTCTACCAGAGAGTTTTACATAGTTATTTGGATTTTTGTAGGGTACAGCAGGTACAGCTCTCACTTGAGCCCCTAAAGTGCGTAAAGCGTCCATTTTTTCCTGTGATTGAGTATCAGGAATTACTATCACACATTTATAACCTTTTGCATTGCAAATGTGAGCTAAACCAATGCCCGTATTTCCTGCCGTGCCTTCTACCACCGTCCCCCCAGATTTAAGCAATCCTTGGGCTTCCGCTTGTTGAATTATATATAATGCTGCTCTATCTTTCACCGAACCACCCGGATTCAAAAACTCTGCTTTACCTAAAATTTCGCAACCTGTTTCTTCACTGAAACTATTTAAACGAATTAAAGGGGTATTACCAATAGTACCTATGAAGCCGTCTTTAATATCCATTACTCAATATTTAATTAATTCTTATCGTCTCAAATTTATATTGTACAATCCAATTAACTTCTGGGATCTTTTTTCCCTAGAAAATTTTTTTTTGCGAAAAACCTTGACAATTTTTTTTTTTTTCGACATAATATTAAATGTACCAATTGCGGGTATAGCTCAGTGGTAGAGCGTCACCTTGCCAAGGTGAATGTCGCGCGTTCGAATCGCGTTACCCGCTTTAAAATCAACTTATGGCTAAGTAAACTTTGGTTTTTTAGACTTTCATCAAGTAAACATATAATCACTTTTTGCTATTTACATCTATTGATTTTTATCAAATTGTTAAATCTGGATAGCTTTTTACTTCAATCATTTTCCTTAATTTTTGTGATCAATTAATTAGGAATTTTTTTGAGACAACAAAAGGCTAAACTGATAAAAGTGAGATTAAAGAGAAATTAAAGTTCGAGATTATGAGTCAGTATGATGTCATTGTAATTGGTTCAGGAATTGGTGGTTTAGTTACCGCAACTCAATTAGCTGTAAAAGGTATTAAAGTTTTAGTATTGGAAAGTTATGTTATCCCTGGTGGTAGTGCGGGGTTTTTTGAAAGGGAAGGTTATCATTTTGATGTAGGTGCTTCCATGATTTTTGGCTTTGGGGATAAAGGTACTACGAATTTACTCACTCGTGCTTTAGCTGCTGTTAATCAGAAAATAGAAACTATTCCAGATCCAGTACAAATACATTATCATTTACCTAATAATCTTAATCTTAAAGTACATCGAGATTATGAGAAATTTTTACAAGAATTATATGTTTATTTTCCTGAAGAAAAAAAAGGGATAAAAGGTTTTTATGATGAATGTTGGCAAGTTTTTAATTGTCTTAACTCTATGGATTTACTTTCCCTTGAGGAAATTCGCTATTTAACCCGTGTCTTTTTTCAACATCCTTTATCCTGTTTGGGATTATTAAAATATTTACCCGTAAATGTGGGGGATGTCGCTCGTAAACATATCAAAAACCCTGATTTATTAAAATTTATTGATATGGAGTGCTATTGTTGGTCAGTTGTACCTGCTGATTTAACACCCATGATTAACGCAGGAATGGTATTTTCTGATCGCCATTACGGAGGAATCAACTATCCTAAAGGTGGAGTAAGTAAAATTGCAGAAACTTTAGTGGAAGGTTTCATTAAAGCAGGAGGAGAAATTCAATATCAAGCTAGGGTAACAGAAATTCTTGTCCAAGGAAATCAAGCCAAAGGAGTTAAACTAGCGGATGGAAAAGAATATTTTGCCCATAGAATTGTATCAAACGCCACTCGTTGGGATACTTTTGATAAATTGATAGATAAACATAAAACCCCCAGAAAAGAAGTAAAATGGCAAAAAAATTATCGTCAATCTCCCAGTTTTCTGAGTTTACATTTAGGGGTTGATGCGAAAGTTTTAAGTGATAACTTTGAATGTCATCATATTCTTTTAGAAAATTGGAATAACTTAGAAGCTGAACAGGGTACAATTTTTGTTTCGATTCCTACTCTATTAGATCCCAGTTTAGCACCTGAAGGTTATCATATCATTCATGGTTTTACTCCCAGTTCTATGGAATATTGGGAAAATTTATCTCCTTCTCAATACGAGTATAAAAAAGAAGAAGCGGCAGGAAGGTTAATTGAGCGTTTAGAAGCTATTTTCCCCGGATTAGATGCTGGTTTAGATTATATGGAAATTGGTACTCCTCGCACTCACCGACGCTTTTTAAATCGTGTTAACGGTAGTTATGGCCCTATTCCTGCACGAAAACTTAATGGGTTATTATCAATGCCCTTCAATCGTACTGCTATTAAAAATCTTTACTGTGTCGGTGATAGTACTTTCCCGGGGCAAGGTTTAAATGCCGTTGCCTTTTCTGGCTTTAGTTGTGCCCATCGTATTGCTGTTGATTTGGGCTATTAAACTTAATGTGCTTAGAATATTTGATAATATCTGTAAACAATTATTATTAAATTTAATATGCCAGAAAATTTAGAAAACTTACTGACAAATTTACCTTCAGATTCTGGAGTTTATTTTATGAAAGATAAAGAAGGTAATATTATTTATATAGGTAAAGCTAAAAGCCTAAAAAAAAGAGTTAAATCTTATTTTATATCCTCCCAAAAACATTCTAATCGAATTGCTTTAATGGTGTCACAAATTCGGGATATTGAATTTATCGTCACTGACACCGAAGTCGAAGCCTTAGCTTTAGAAGCTAATTTAATTAAGCAGCATCAACCTCATTTTAATGTTTTACTTAAAGATGACAAAAAATATCCTTATGTTTGTATTACTTGGTCTGACGTTTATCCCAGAATTTTTATTACTCGTAAAAGACGCTTAAATAGTAAACTAGATCGTTATTATGGTCCTTATGTTGATAGTGGAAAATTGAGAGAAACTCTTGATATTATTAAACGTACTTTTCCTCTGCGACAAAGATCAAAACCTTTATATAAAGATCGTCCTTGTTTGAATTATGATATAGGAAAATGCCCCGGAGTTTGCCAAAATTTAATTACTCCTGAAAAGTATCGAGAAATTATTAATAAAATTGCCTTAATTTTTCAAGGAAGAACGGATGAATTAATTAATCAATTGACTCAAGAAATGAGCATAAATGCGGAGAATTTAGACTTTGAAAAAGCCGCTAAATATCGAGATCAAATTTATAGTTTAACTCAATTATTTTCTAGTCAAAAAGTAGCTTTACCTGACGATACTATTTCTCGTGATGCCATTGCTTTAGCCCAAGATAATAGTCATACTTGTACTCAATTATTTCAAATTCGGGCAGGGCGTTTAATCAGTAGATTAGGATTTTTTACTGATAATAATATTAATGATGAAAAAGGAGAGATTTTACAACGAGTTTTAGAAGAACATTATCACCATATTGACTCATTAGAAATACCTTCAGAAATTTTAGTACAATATCCTTTACCTGATGAAGAAATTTTTACTAATTGGCTAAGGGTAAAAAAAGGTAAAAAAGTTACTATTATCACACCCCAAAAACAACAAAAAGCTGAGTTAATTTCTATGGTAGAAAGAAATGCTAAAATTGAGTTAGAAAGAAGTCAAAAATTTAGTGAAGGTAATTTACAAGCTATGGAAGATTTAGCGAATATTTTGGATTTACCCATGATACCTAGGAGAATCGAAGGTTATGATATTTCTCATATACAAGGCTCAAATGCCGTAGCTTCAAGGGTTGTTTTTATTGATGGTGTACCAGCTAAACAACATTATCGTCATTATAAAATTCAAAATCCAGATATAAAAATAGGACATTCAGATGATTTTGCCTCCCTTCAAGAAATAATAAAAAGACGGTTTTCTAGGCAAGAAGAATCTCCAGATTTAGTGATGATAGATGGAGGAAAAGGGCAACTTTCTTCTGTGTGTAAAGTGTTAGAAGAAATGAATTTATTATCTAAAATTAACATCATTAGTTTAGCTAAAAAAAGAGAAGAAATTTTCTTACCTAATCAATCTCAACCTTTATCAACTAATTCTGAACAAATAGGAGTACAATTATTAAGAAGATTAAGAGATGAAGCACATCGTTTTGCTATTACTTTTCATCGTCAACAAAGATTAAAAGCTAGTCGAAGATCAATTTTAGATGATATAAATGGGTTAGGATTTGAACGTCAAAAGTTACTACTGGCTCATTTTAATTCTATTGATTATATCAGAGAAGCAACGGTTAAACAACTTCAAGAAGTATCAGGTATTGGAGAAAATTTAGCACAAATTATTTACGATTATTTTCACCCTAATAATTAATCAATTTAATAGATACAATTTCAACATAATTTTTTATTGCCTAATCTTAACCCATTGATATTAATTTATTATATTCAGACATAATTTTTATATAATTTAACAACATTTATTTAATCTATTATTTACTATAATATGACATTACTTTTTCTACCTTCTGACAAAGTTTTGGGCAGTTTTATTACTGCATTTATCGGGAAAAACTTAGTTAATCAACATAGTAATTTTATCAAAAATAATCATGATTCTTTTTCTCTAGCTTGTCAATTATTACAACATTTAGCTATTAATAATTATCAATCTCAACTATTTTGGCAAACTCAATCTCAACATTTATTCCCCTCAGATATTGCGATCGCTATGTTTCCTCTTATGATTTATAATTATCATAATCCTAAAATTTTAGAAAAAGAATTAGCTATAATTAGTAATAACTATTCACTGGGGAAAATAGAGGAAGATAGTATAAAAATAATAATAACAATAGTTAATCTTATACTGACAAATCAATTAGAATTTTCAGAAATAATTGGTAATTTAACCAAAGGAAAAGAGGAGACAAGTAACTATTTTCAATTAATAGAAGAATTAATCAAAAATCACGCACCATCAACCCAAGTAGAAGAAAAATTATCTACAAATATCCCTAAGAATTTATTAAGTATTTATCAAAGTATTTATTGTTTTTTTAGCTTTCCTGATAATCTCAAAATTTCCTTACAAAGAAGTAGTTATTTTGCTCAAGAATCGGAAGCTACAGCTATTTTAACAGGATATTTATTAGGTTTATATCACGGCTATATTAATATACCCTATCAATGGCGAACCGAAATTAATTTTACATCATCACCAATAGAATCAAACTTGAAAATAAAAGAAATAGAAATATTAACAGAAAAACTTGTTGCTAATTGGCAAGGAAAAATGGACAATTAAAAATGGAATATAAATAAAAAAATAATTATGAAAACAGCATTATCCTTAACAGATATAGACAACGAACTATCAAAAAGAGATATACAGTTAGATCCTGACGGCTACTTTGTTATATATTTAAACCGAAAAGATGGATTAATCTGTGCTGATCATTACACAAACGCCATTAATGAGCAAGGATTAGCAGTTGATCCAGACACTGGTGAAGTGATAGCCTGTAAAGGTAGTAAGCCGAGAATGGCAACTCAAACTTTTAGCGGTAGAACAGCGAAAGAAATATGTGTTAACTTGTTAGAAAAAACAAAACTTATTCCCCTTAGTATGTTAGATCATGCCGCTTATTTAGGTAGAGAATTTATGCGCGCAGAATTATGTTTAAAAAGTGGTGAAGAATATATCCAAGATTAATCTTAGATGATCAAAAAAAAGGTTAACAATAAATAGTTTTATTTTGAGAATAATGGATTAAAATAAAAACTCAATAAATTAACTGATGTAATTAATATAAATATATGACAGAAGATAACACTAAATTAAAGCAAATGATTGCAAATGCTTTAGCCGATGGTAGATTATCCCAAGCGGAAAGTCAAATGATCAAAAATGCCATCTATGAAGATAAAATTGTTACTCCAGAAGAAGCGCAACTTTGGCGAGAATTACAACAAAAAGTCACTGATGGAGAGATTTTACTTGATGGATAGTTACTTCGTGGGATAATAATTAATTAACTCATTTCATTCATGACAGTGACACAATCAAATTCATTACAAACTCCTCTTTATTTCCTCTCCGTAGAATCAAAAGCTAAATTTACTGATTTTGCGGGGTGGGAAATGGCTTTACAATATAGCGGTTTAAAAAAAGAACATCAAGCGGTGAGAGAATCCGTAGGAATGTTTGATATTTCTCACATGGGTAAATTTTCTTTACGAGGAAAAGCCTTAAGATCAAGTTTAAATTACCTTGTACCTTCTGACTTGAGTAATTTAGAGTCAGGAAAAGCCCAGTATTCGGTATTATTAAACCATGAAGGCGGCATTATTGATGATATTATTTTTTATTATCAAGGGAAAAATGAGGAGAGTATCGAGTCTGGAATATTAATTGTTAATGCCTCAACCACTTCTAAAGATTGGCATTGGTTAACTGAAAACTTGAAAAATCAAGACATCGAATTAAAAGACAACTCCCGTGATTTAGCTTTAATCGCTTTACAAGGAAAAAACGCCGTTGAATATCTTAACCCTCTGGTTACCGAAGACTTAACAACTCTCCCTAGTTTTGGACATCTCACCACAGAAATTGATGCACAAACAGTTTTTATAGCGCGTACTGGTTATACTGGCGAGGATGGTTTTGAAATTATGACAACTCCTACTATTGCTCAAAAGTTATGGAAATATTTTCTTGGTAAAAACGTTACTCCTTGTGGTTTAGGTTGTCGTGATACCCTCCGTTTAGAGGCTTGTATGGGATTGTACGGACAAGACATGAATGAGGAAATAACACCCTTAGAAGCTGGTATATCATGGGTAGTAAATTTCAATCATGATTTTATCGGCAAAGACATTTTATCAACACAAAAGCAAGAAAAAGTCAAGAAACGTTTAGTTGCTATAGAGATGGAAGGTAAATATATCGCCCGTCATGAGTATCCCATTCTCATTAATAATCAAGTAGTCGGGCATATTACCAGTGGAACGTTATCTCCTACTTTAAATAAGGCGATCGCCCTTGGTTATGTACCGTATAATTATAGTAAAATAGGGCAGAAACTAAAGATAGAAATTAGAGAAAAATTATATCCTGCAACGATAGTTAAAAAACCATTTTACCATCGATAAAATACGATAAATGTTAAGGTAAGATCATGAGCAATAAAATATATTAAAATTGATTTTTTGATTTCTCCTTATTAAGTATTTTTGATCTAATAGTAAGATCTTAGTGTTACTAAAAAAATAAAGAAAGTCCCCATCATTGGGGATTTAGTGACAAAATATAAACAAAAAAAGTCTCCATAATTGAGGATTTAGGGGCAAAATATAAAAATGAATAATATTTGGGAAAAAGAAGAAATTATTATCTGGACACAAATTATCTTAAATAGTTATGAAAAATTACTAAAAAAACCTTTAATAACTAGGAAAAATGTTGATAAAATAACTCAGGCAAAAAAATTATTTAATGCTGATTTTGTCGTTTTATCTCATAATAATAATCTAAATCCTATCTATAATTATGGTAATAAAAAAGCCTTAGAATTATGGGAAATGGATTGGGAAACTTTAATAAAAACGCCTTCAAAAAATACAACGGAGGCTATATCACAGGAAGAAAGAGAAGCATTATTAAAAGAAGCAAATCGAAAAGGTTATATCACTAATTATGGTGGTGTTAGAGTTTCTAGCACTGGAAAAAAATACAATATAACAGACATAATTCTTTGGAATTTAACTGATAATAATAATCAATTTTGCGGACAAGCAGCCACATTTTCTCAATGGGAAAAGTTAGAATAGATAACGAATATTTGTTCATTTTCAATTCTTAATTCTCTTTTCATGGATAAAAAAGATTTTGGTTGGTCATTAACCCAAAGAGATCCTGATACAATTAAACAATTAATGCCTTTTTGGGAACTACTTTATAAATATTATTTTAGAGTAGAAACCAGTGGTTGGGAAAATATTCCCCAAGGGCAAGTTTTATTAGTGGGCTCTCATAATGGTGGTATTGCTGCCCCTGATATGGTTATGATGATGTATGATTGGTTTAAGCATTTCGGTACTGATCGTTTAGCTTACGGTTTAATGCACCCTATGGCATGGACGGCTTATCAAGGTATAACTCGTTTAGCGGCTAAAACTGGTGCTATTCGTGCTAATCCTAACATGGCCATCGCCGCTATTGAAAATAATGCTAGTGTTTTAGTCTATCCGGGAGGTGCAGAAGATGTCTTTCGTCCCTACACAGAAAGAAATCAAATAAAATTTGTTGGTAGAAAAGGCTTTATAAAATTAGCGTTGCGTTATTCCTTACCCATCGTACCCTTAATTTCTAAAGGAGCTCATGAGAGTATTTTTGTGTTAGCAGACCTATATGAGCAAGTAAAAGGGTTGAATAAACAAGGGTTATTTCCTTGGATTTTCGATCTTGATCCTCAAACTTTTCCGATATATTTAGGCTTACCTTGGGGTTTAGCAATTGGCCCTTTACCTAATATACCATTACCTGTTGCCATGACCACAAAAGTTTGTCAACCAATTTATTTTGATAGTTATGGCATTGAAGCTAGTAGAGATCGCACCTATGTTCAACAATGCTATGATTTAGTGGTGAATAAGATGCAAGAAGATTTGTCTAGCTTATATTCCTCTTAATAGACATCTCGATAAATTTAAAATTAAATCAATTCTTGTTTATAATTTGTCAATTTTAATCTACTATTCCCCGCTCCCTATTTTCTGAAGAAGTCTAATAGAAACAGTTTTTTCAACTTTGAACTATATTTTAACGAAAAATTGGAGTAAAAAATCAAAGGTGAAGATAACCGTATTAGCACTCAGACACCAAGAGCGCTAAATTGATGTATGGTGAATAAATAAAATAGAAATCTATATGTCTAAAATAGTATCATTTAGAGAAGAATCCAGAAGATCTTTAGAACAAGGTGTCAATGCTTTAGCAAATGCTGTTAAAGTAACCTTAGGTCCTAAAGGTAGAAATGTATTATTAGAAAGAAAATTTGGAGCACCTGAAATAGTAAAAGACGGTATCAGTGTTGCAAAAGAAGTAGAATTAGAAAATCCTTTGCAAAATGTTGGTGCAAGATTAGTCAGAGAAGTTGCTTCTAAAACTAAAGACATCGCAGGAGATGGTACAACAACGGCTACAGTTATCGCTCAAGCTATGGTTCATGAAGGCTTGAAAAACGTTACTGCGGGGGCAAATCCTGTGGCTTTACGTCGTGGTATCGATAAGGCTATTACCTTTTTAATCAAAGAGATTGAAGCTGTAGCCCAACCCGTACAAGGTGATGCTATTAATCAAGTAGCTACGGTATCGGCTGGAAATGATGAAGAAATCGGTGCAATGATTGCCACTGCTATGGATAAAGTCACCAAAGATGGTGTTATTACCGTGGAAGAATCTAAATCCTTAGCCACTGAATTGGAAGTCGTTGAAGGTATGCAGATTGATCGTGGTTATGTTTCTCCTTACTTTATCACCGATCAAGAAAAACAGATTGTTGAGTTTGAAAATCCTCTTATTCTCATCACCGATAAAAAAATTAGTGCCATTGCAGATTTAGTACCTGTATTGGAAAATGTAGCACGTTCAGCTCGTCCTTTATTAATTATCGCCGAAGATATTGACGGTGAAGCCTTAGCTACCCTTGTAGTCAATAAAGCCAGAGGTGTTTTAAATGTAGCCGCTATCAAAGCCCCTAGTTTTGGCGATCGCAGAAAAGCCGCTTTAGAAGATATTGCCATCTTAACAGGGGGAAGAGTAATTTCCGAAGACATCGGTTTAAGCCTAGATACGGCTACTTTAGATCATTTAGGAAAAGCTCATAAAATTACCATCGAAAAAGATAACACCATTATCGTAGCCG
The DNA here is from genome assembly GCF_041753295.1 of Geminocystis sp. Taxonomy (NCBI): domain Bacteria; kingdom Bacillati; phylum Cyanobacteriota; class Cyanophyceae; order Chroococcales; family Geminocystaceae; genus Geminocystis; species Geminocystis sp. Next base: position 10,863 of record NZ_JBGSUU010000009.1, on the reverse strand, counting down.
ATGGTGGAAATAAAGGGGATATTGAGAAAAGAGTAGCTCAAATTCGTAAACAATTAGCAGAAACTGACTCTGATTATGACGCAGAAAAACTCAAAGAGCGCATTGCTAAATTAGCTGGTGGTGTAGCGGTAATTAAAGTAGGTGCAGCGACTGAAACCGAATTAAAAGAGCGTAAATTGCGCATTGAGGATGCTTTAAACGCTACTAAAGCCGCAGTGGAAGAAGGAATTGTAGCTGGTGGTGGTTCAACTTTAATTCATTTAGCGAGTAAAGTAGAAGCCTTCAAAAATACTTTAACCATTGAAGAAGAAAAAATTGGTGCGCAAATCGTCATCAAAGCTATTGAAGCACCTTTACGTCAAATCGCAACCAATGCGGGGGTAGAAGGCTCTGTAGTGGTAGAAAAAGTCAGAGAATCTGCTCTCAATATTGGTTATAATGCCTTAACAGGAGAGTATCAAGACTTAATCGCTTCTGGAATTATCGATCCTGCTAAAGTAGTACGTTCTTCTTTACAAAATGCTGCTTCCATTGCAGGAATGATTTTAACTACAGAAGCCCTTGTGGTAGAAAAACCCGAACCTGAAGCCTCCGCACCTGATATGAGTGGTATGGGTGGCATGGGCGGTATGGGTATGCCCGGTATGGGTGGCATGGGTATGCCCGGTATGATGTAATAATTAATAAGTAGGGTGGGCATCGCCCACCAAATCCCTAGTTTAGTATTATTTCATTTAGTTTATTTCAGATGAATATAATTCCTAATTTAAAGAAGTTAGCAAGTCACCCGTCAGTAAAAAAATAAAACTGATAGCTGATAGTTAAAAACTATTCTTCAATGTCTTTAGTTAGAGGAGTAGATTCAGCAAAGTAGCTATAGTATAGAAAACCAGCTAAAACAGCACCTAAAATGGGTGCAAACCAGAATAACCATAATTGCCCGATAATTTCTATATTTCCTGTGAATAAAGCTACTCCCGTACTTCTTGCAGGATTAACCGAAGTGTTTGTTACGGGGATACTGATTAAGTGAATTAAAGTTAAACCTAAACCGATGGGAATAGGTGCAAAACCTGCTGGGGCACGTCTATCCGTTGAGCCTAAAATGATAAATAAGAAGATAAAAGTTAAGACTACTTCTGTAACTAATGCCGCTAAAAGGGAATAACCACCGGGGGAGTGATTACCATAACCATTGGTAGCAAAAGGATTACTTCCGCTTAAATCAAGGCCATCTTTTCCACCACTAGCGATAATAAATAAGATTAAACCTGCTAAAATTGCTCCTATTACTTGAGCGATGATGTAAGGTAGTAATTCAGAACTAGGAAAACGTTTTCCAGCCCATAAACCAAAGGATACGGCTGGGTTAAAATGACCGCCCGAAATATGTCCTACAGCATAAGCCATTGTTAATACTGTTAAACCAAAGGCGAGGGAAACCCCCACAAAAGCGATACCAAAAGGATTACCGTCACCACCGAAATTAGCGGCTAACACGGCACTACCACAACCGCCAAAAACTAACCAAAAAGTACCGATTAATTCGGCTACATATTTTTTCATATTACTCATTTTTTGATGTTCCTCACAAAAGTTTCCTCTTAATTCCATAGAATTATAGAAGATTTATTCAAAAAGATTATTAATAAATGTTAATTTATCATCTCTAAAAATATTTAATTAGGATTATAGTAATCATAATACCAATGGACAAAATTTTGAACTCCTGCTTCGATAGGGGTATTCGGGCTAAATTGTACATCATGGATTAACTCATCGACATCGGCATAAGTAGTTAAAACATCTCCTTGTTGCATCGGTAATAATTCTTTTACGGCTAATTTACCTAAAGATTTTTCTAAAACTTCAATGAGATAAAGTAATTCCACGGGTTGATTATTCCCAATGTTATATAGTTTATGGGGTGGAATTCCAGAGGGTGTTTTTTGCATTACTTTTTCGATGCCTAAAACAATATCATCAATATAAGTAAAATCTCTTTGCATTTTGCCATAGTTAAAAACAGGGATTTTTTCTCCTTTTAAAATTGCTTTGGTGAAGAGAAATAAAGCCATATCAGGTCGTCCCCAAGGGCCATATACTGTAAAAAAGCGTAATCCCGTACAAGGAATGTTATAAAGATGACTATAAGTATAAGCCATTAGTTCATTAGATCTTTTCGTCGCTGCGTATAAACTAATGGGATAATCAACGGGGTCATTAGTACTAAAAGGAATTTTGCTATTCATGCCATAAACAGAGCTAGAAGAAGCAAATACGAGATGTTTAACGGGATTATGACGACAACCTTCTAAAATGTTCAAAAAACCCACTAAATTACTATTAATATAAGCATGGGGGTTTTCAAGGGAATAACGAACTCCTGCTTGAGCAGCTAGATTCACTACTATATCAAATTTTTCTTGTTCAAATAAATGGTTAATTTTTTCCTCATGAGTTAAATCTATGAGATGAAAGTGGAATTTATCAAATATTTCTAATTCTTTGAGACGTGCTTTTTTTAAAGATACATCATAATAATCATTAAGATTATCAATTCCCACTACAGGATGATTTTTTTGCAATAAGTATTTACATAAATGAAAACCAATAAAACCTGCCGCACCAGTAACTAATATTTTATTCAAGAAAAAATCAACACTCACAATTTTACTTTTATACAATGATGAAAATATAACTCAGATTTTACACTTCCTGTAAAGATACTAAAAAAAAGAGAATAGACTATATAAAATTGACTTTAATTGTATTGAAATTTATTTTATCAGTTTTATTTATTAAGTATTTTTCTAAATCATCAAAATATAAATTATATTAATTTGATGTATCAAACTTAATTCGATGATAGAGATTTGTAAAAGATATACTATAGTCAACGGTTTTTAGACAAAGATGATTATCTTCTCCTTCTGTGGCTTTAAATAACCATTGTTGATCATCTTGTTTCACGAATTGTTCAAGATAATAACTAGATTGAGAAATTAAGATATATTCTTGTAAGGTAGGTAAAGAACGGTAAAATCTAAATTTATTATTACGATCATAATGTTGTGTGGAAGATGATAAAATTTCGATGATAATTTTAGGATTTGTGACGATAGTAGAATTATTTGATTCGTAACTAGGCTCACCTTCAATAATCATAATATCAGGATAAGTATAAATTTGATATTCAGGAATCGATAGTTTAACATCATTCATATAAATATCATAATCTTGATCGTTAATAGTTAAAGGAAAAGGTCGACAAAAATTAAGAGCTAATTTATTGTGATTTGTTGTACCTCCTGCCATAGGGATAATTTCTCCGTTAAGATATTCATTTTTAGTTTCTGATATTTCTTCTAACTGCAAATATTCTTTAGAAGTATAGTATTTTGAGTCAATTTGGGCGATCATAATTTTCTATGGTTGTGTTAATCGAGATTGACGTTTTAATTCATAAATTTTAGCATCCACTAGAAAGCGATACCAAAATCCTTGTAAAAAGTGAAACATCATACCTTCGATGCCGTCTAAAAATCCTAAACCAATGGTATAACGTAATAACCAATAAATAAATGCTCTTAAAAATAAGGGAGATTTGACATATAAATTTTTTTTAACCCATCTTCGTTGAGATGCTTGAGAAGTTTGACTATTGTCTAAAATATTTTGTTGATTTTCTTCTGCTTTTTCCATAGCTAACATATCTTTTACTTCTCTATCAGCATAACTATTATGTTTATTTACCCAAAAACTTAAACCTTTTTGATTTTCGTCAATAATATCGTTTTGTAAATCCACAATTTCCCCTTCTGAGAGAATAATATGCTCATCCATCCATCTTTGTTCACAAATACCATTACCATTACGCCAAATTCTCAGTAACCAAGTCGGATAATAACCACCGTGACGAATCCAACGCCCCATAAAAAATACTCTTCTTTTCATTTGATAACCGCCAATATTTTTCGGGGTTAAGGGTAATTTCTCTTTTATTTCTGTCACTAATTCTGGGGTTAATCGCTCATCTGCATCTAATCTCATAATCCAAGGGGTTGTAATGGGTAAGTTTTTTAAACCCCAATTAAGTTGTTGTGCATAATTTTCCCACGGATGATTAAATACTTGACAATTATATTCTTTGGCTATTTCAACAGTGCGATCGCTGCTCCCTGAGTCAATAATAAAAATTTCTGCGTCTAATTTTTGTAAACTTGATAAAGAAGTATGTAAATTAGCTTCTTCGTTATAGGTAAGAATAATGACTGATAATTCCATGATGAAAGTTACGCAATTTTAGTTAAAAAATGAGATTCTTTTTATTTTCTACTATATAGCTACACCTTGAATAATTTTTCTACTTTATATATATAATATTTTAGTCTTATGTAAAAATCGAAAAGAATTACTATAAAGCATTTATAATTTAATATTGATCAAAGATTCTCACGAAAATTAAAATGAAAATTGGTGTCCCTAAAGAAATTAAAGATCAAGAATTTCGGGTTGGTTTAACTCCAGCGAGTATAAGAGTTTTAACCCAACAAAACCATCAAGTATTTATGGAAGAAAATGCTGGAATTGCTTCTGGTTTTAGCAACGAAGATTATCAAAAAGTAGGGGCAACTATTGTTGATACTCAAACCGCATGGCATCAAGAGTTAATTATTAAAGTCAAAGAGCCTCTTTCTTCTGAGTACAAATATATTAATCAAGAACAAATATTATTTACTTACCTTCATTTAGCTGCAGATCGTAGTTTAACAGAGTTTCTTCTTAAAAGTGGTGTAACAGCGATCGCTTATGAAACAGTACAATTAGCTGACGGCAGATTACCTCTTTTGACTCCTATGAGTATTATTGCAGGAAAACTAGCCGTACAAATAGGTGCAAGATATTTAGAAAAACAACAAGGAGGCAAAGGGGTATTATTAGGGGGAATAGCAGGGGTTGAGCAAGGAAATGTGGTTATTTTGGGAGGAGGAATCGTTGGCACGGAAGCAGCTAAAATTGCTGTGGGTATGGGAGCAAAAGTTACTATTCTTGATGTGAGTATTGATAGATTAGCTTACTTAGAAACCCTTTTCGGATCTAGAGTTGAGCTATTATATAGTAACTCTCAACATATAGCTCAAGCAGTGATTAAAGCCGATTTATTAATTGGTGCGGTATTAATTACAGGGAAAAAAGCTCCTATTCTCGTATCAAGGGAATTAGTCAAAAAAATGTCTGAAGGTTCGGTGATTATGGATGTAGCTGTAGATCAAGGTGGTTGTATTGAAACTTTACGCACAACTTCCCATAGTCAACCTAGTTATATAGAAGAAGGGGTAATTCATTTAGGTATTCCTAACCTTCCAGGCGCAGTACCTTGGACAGCTACACAAGCATTAAATAATAATACTTTACCTTATGTTCTCAAATTAGCTAATCAAGGAATTGGGGCGTTAAAACAAGATGCCAGTTTAGCACTAGGGTTAAATATACAATCTCATCATTTAGTACATCCAGCCGTACAACAGGTTTTCCCTGATATGGCGATCGCCCATTAATACTCAGCTCTTGCATCCTATTTCCATTAACTGGTGACGGTTGGGCAAAAGGGCAAGGGGCAAAGGGCAAAGGGATTAAAATTGACTCAAACTATACTAAAATTGATTTTTTTACTTTTGCTTATTAAGTATTTTTGATCTAGTGCAAGATCTCAGCATTAACCATAAGAGAATTGATGTGCTCACCTTTAACTATTAAGTATTAATGTAAGTCATGCAAGATCTGAGTTTAATCTGTTATTAATTATCTTAACCAAATCTTAAACCAACTTTTCTTGATTTGAAGATAAAATATTATTAGAAATAAGTTGTAAATAAATTAGAAAAAACCTTAACTAATGGTCTTTGACTGGTGTTTATCTAAAACATTTAAGGATATTTTTAAACAACAACTTTTATTGTTATATTAACTCATCAAAAAAAAGTTTATTTATATGCGTGTTGGCATTAACGGTTTTGGAAGAATCGGCAGATTAGCATTTCGGGCTGGTTGGAATAATCCTGATATAGAATTTGTACATATTAACGAGATTAAAGGCGGTGTAGCTACAGCAGCCCATTTATTAGAGTTTGATTCTGTGCATGGGCGTTGGCACAAAGATATTACCGTTAAAGAAGATAAATTTATTCTTGACGGAAAAACTGTTACTTTTAGCGAATATTCTGCACCGCAAGAAGTGCCTTGGAAAGATTTAGGAGTAGATTTAGTTATCGAATCTTCAGGTAAATTCCGCACTCCTGAGACTTTAAACCCTTATTTTGAGCATGGTGTTAAAAAAGTTGTGGTTGCTGCTCCAGTAAAGGAAAAAGCCCTTAATATTGTGGTAGGTGTTAATGATCATCTTTACAACCCCGAAAAACATCATCTCTTAACGGCAGCTTCTTGTACTACTAACTGTTTAGCACCTGTCGTTAAAGTTATTCATGAGGGATTAGGCATTAAACACGGCGTTATCACTACTATTCATGATGTGACTAATACGCAAATTGTTGTCGATGCACCCCATAAAGACTTACGCAGAGCTAGATCTTGTATTCAATCTTTAGTCCCCACAACTACAGGTTCGGCAACGGCGATCGCCATGATTTACCCAGAGTTACAAGGAAAATTAAACGGCATAGCAGTAAGAGTGCCAATGTTAAACGCTTCTTTAACAGATTGTGTGTTTGAAGTTAACCGTAAAACCAGTGTAGAAGAAGTTAATAGTTTATTGAAAAAAGCCTCCGAAGGGGAATTAAAAGATATTTTAGGCTATGAAGAACGTCCTTTAGTTTCAATAGATTACAAAGACGATCCAAGATCCTCAATTATTGATGCCCTTTCAACCATGGTAATCAACGAAACTCAGGTAAAAATTTTAGCGTGGTATGACAACGAATGGGGTTATTCTAATCGCCTCGTGGAATTAGTTATTAAGATAGCAAATTCATTTTAGCCTCCCTGCCCTCAATGTGGGATAAAAAATCGAAAAAGTCCCCATACTTGGGGATTTAGGGGCTTATAGAGACAATTATCAAATTATAAATAAAATTTATGGATAAAAATTTACGCAATTATGCCTTAGTTACCTCTGCTTATTGGGGTTACACTATCACCGATGGTGCATTAAGAATGCTCGTTTTATTGCATTTTAATAAACTTGGTTTTACCCCTATTGAAATCGCTTTTCTATTCTTATTTTACGAAATTTTTGGCATTATTACTAACTTTTTAGGCGGTTGGATTGGCTCTCAATTTGGGTTAAGATTAACTCTTTATGGTGGTATCTTTTTACAAATTTTTGCCCTCGTTATGTTAGGAGTAATTAACTTTGAATGGGCAACTTGGTTTCAAGTTTTATATGTCATGACTTCCCAAGCATTTTCAGGAGTTGCTAAAGATTTAACGAAGATGAGTTCTAAAAGTGCCGTACGTTTAGTTGTACCAAAAGAGCAAGAATCAAAACTCTTTAAATGGGTTGCTATCCTTACTGGCTCAAAGAATGCGTTAAAAGGTTTAGGCTTTTTTGTCGGTGCTGCTTTATTAGAATTTTTCGGTTTTAAAAATGCTTTATTTATTCAAGCCTCAGTTTTATTTGTCATCTTTTTAACTGGTAAATTCTTACCGAAAAACTTAGGTAAAATTAAAGCAAAAATTAAATTTAAGCAGTTATTTTCTAAGAGTAAAGCTATCAATATTTTATCCTTAGCTCGATTTTTCTTATTCGGTGCAAGAGATATTTGGTTTGTGGTTGCGTTACCCGTTTTTCTACGCACAAATTTAGGTTGGAGTTTTATAAATGTGGGCACTTATATGGCTTGTTGGGTTATCGGTTACGGTATCATTCAATCTTTTTCTCCCACAATTTTAAGACAAAATCAGGAGGGAAAAGCACCCCAAGCGCGCACTATTCAAATTTGGACTTCTATTTTAACTATTATACCAGTGGCGATCGCCATTGCCTTTATGGCAGGATTAAATCCGCAAATCGTGATTACGGGAGGATTAATCATTTTTGGCATTGTATTCGCTTTTAACTCCGCAGTGCATTCTTACCTTGTGTTAGCCTACACCGACGATGATAACGTCGCCTTAAACGTAGGTTTTTACTATATGGCAAACTCAGGGGGAAGATTATTAGGTACAATTACTTCAGGGATTGTCTTTCAATGGGGAGGAATAGAAGCCTGTTTATGGATTTCTAGCTTTTTCGTGTTGATTGCGGCGTTAGTATCTTTTAAGTTACCACCTATTACTTGCAACAAAGTAAAACTAACTAGCGTGTAGAATAGAATTAGTTTAGGAGTAACAGGTAATTACTCCTAATTAATACTTTTAATATTAAGATAATTTTAACATGAGTACCGTAACAGATAACGATTTAAGAGAGTTAAAAGATTTAATTAACTCTAAGTTTGAGCAAGTCAATGAAAAAATAGACTTTCGTTTTGAGCAAGTTGACTCTCGATTTACCCAAGTAAACGACAAGCTAAATGACATGAGAGTTGAGATAGCCTCAATCAAAGGTAATCAAGAAGGTTTTAGCAAAAGACTAGATAATCTTGAGTTTACTAATCGAGGTATTTTTATTAGTGTCGTTAGTGGTTTATTAATCGCAGTGATAACCTTAATTGTTAAATTTTTAATACCTAATTAAATCTTTTAATGGGTGAGTGTCAAAATTTTTATCTTAAATGTCAAAAGAAAACAACCGCTTAAACTTAAAAGATAATTGATAATTTTTAAATGTTAAGATTAAGTTAATTAATGGGAGAAAACCAAATGTTAGAACTACAAATCAAATCTTATTCTTCAGAGGTGGAAATTGATAAAATTTTAGTAAAAAATGCTATTGAATCTGAGATTAAAAATTTGCAAAGATCATTAGAAAAAACTAATTATTTACTAAGACAATTTGAAGAAAAATATCAGATTTCTTCGGAGTTTTTTGTTGATAATTGGACAGCAGAAGATTTGGAAGGAGGAGACGATGAATATATTACTTGGTTTGGGGAAATTAAGACTAAAGAAAAGTTAATCTACTCTTTAGAAAAGTTGCAACAAATTAAATATATTACTAAATAATTATCAAGCTAATTATCAAGCTATTATTCAAAAATATGTTACGGGCGGTTGGATATTATCTTTTACTTTTTCGGTAAATACTAAGTCAAGTTATCTTGGTTTTATTCAAGGAAAATTAGATTTTATAGATGGTTCATTTTTATTTTTTAAAAAGTATATTGATTTACAAGAGTTTGTTAATAAATTTTCTTACTCATTTCATTACCAAGATTCAGAAAATAATCTTATATTTCGTTATGATAATGCAAAACACAAACCAGATTTAGGTTATAGGGATCATAAGCATATTAATAATAATGTTATACCTTCTAAAATTCCCGATATTGAACAAGTCATTTTAGAAATTATTAGAGAATATTTAAACAATTAAAAATAGCTGTTAAATATAAGTTTAGACATAAACAGCTTTCGCTAAAAAAGAGTAGTTAAAAGGAAACTGCTTTAACTTCAGTCTGTAGTTTTTCTGCAACTGGAACAGTTACAAGCCCTGTCAGGAAAATCTTTTTTAGTGTCTTAGACATTTTCTGTTAGCTAAAATAATAAATTAATTTTATATTATATTATCAGAATATTTAAAAAGGGTAAATTTATTGTTTAATTAAGCATTTATTTTTCTAATTTAATTACACAAAAGAATGTAAGTAAAAATACTGTTACTTCATAAAATTTTTATAAAGAATTAGAGTTAATTTACTGTGGATTTATTACTTAAACAACTCCAATGATAATCAAATAAATCAGGTTTTTGCTCATTGATAGAAGCAATGGCAGGACAAGCAGGAAAAGGCCAAAGGCGATCAAAAATGATATTATTATCTAACATCTTAAACTGTAATAAATAAACGGAAGGAATAGCTTGAATAGAAAGAAGTAAATCCTGTGCCAAAGTATATAAAGAATGATGAATTTCTGAAGGTAAATCATAGGGTTGTTGATAATAATTAGGCAAAACTCCTTCACCAATAAAATCACTATAAGTACAATTTTCACCATTAAAAATAATCGGCAACCATAAATCACCTAAAGATAAATCATCATGGGTAGTTTTATAATTAAAGTTTTGTTGTACCCATTTGCGTCTTTTTTCTAAATCTCGACAGGCACAATAAACTTGTTGGGCAGTAAAATTAAACCAGTCGGGCAATTTAATCGTCAAAGGACAATAAACTATATCTTGATCTGAGTCATCTATTTGTAGTGATTTTGACCATATTTGTGCGCCACCAACAATTTTAATTTCATGACATGGATTTGATTTGATGATACTTTTGCTTAAAGCTACAGCCATTTTCTCCGCTATAGGTGCTTTTGGGCTAATTTTACCGTTATCCACTTGTGCATTGACAATAATAATAACTTTTGACATTCTTTGACGGGTGTAATTCTTATTTTATTATCTCATTTAATTAAAACTATTGATATTGAATTATTTAATGTTTAATTAAGTTCATTAGATTGAAGTGGTTGAGAAAAGATAACGTTTGTTCTACAGAAAATATTTTATTATCGATTAATCTACCTCCTTTTCTTGGCTTACTTAGGGGAAAAAGTCTGAGGAAGGGGTAGGGCAAAGGGCAAAGGTTTTAATGGTTTTGATTTTTGAAATTAGAGCTTGTAACTGTATAATACTACCCTGTTTTTTGAGCAAAAATGCCTAAAACTACGCACTTTTTTATTAACTTAACGATGCCCCAAGCCTTGATTTTAATAGCTTTCTGATTTATTCAGCAAACCCTA
>NZ_JBGSUU010000008.1:0-4976 GCF_041753295.1 Geminocystis sp. | reverse complement strand
ATTTATCTCTAATTGATTTTCATTTAATAGCCTTGCGATTGTTGTTTCTAACTCTTCTACATTTTTAAATTCTCGATTAGCTATATATTCCTTTGCCGAATGCCATACTAATTCTATTAAATTATAATCTGGACTATAGGGTGGTAAATATTCCAATATAATATTTGGTAGTTCCTTCTCTAACTTCAGCTCTATCTTCTTTTTTTAAAGCATTTTGTAAATAATGTTTTTCTTCAGGTGATAAGAAATTTTTAATAGCCATGATTAAGATTAACAAATTTATTTGTATTATTATAATTATATACTATACAAGTGCGTCTTAGCTTATCATCATCAATACTAAAGTAAGCATGGACAATAATATTTCTCAATTCGATAATACTTCGCCAATCAATATGGGGATATTTTATCCTAATGGTGTCAGGAATATTTTTAGTGGCTTCCCCTATAATTTGCAGGTTACGGATTACGGCATCATAAATTAAGTCATTTTCTAAAAATTCTATTTGATTTAGATTTTTGATATATTTATTAATTTTATTGATAGAATTATTAATATCTTCAAGGTATAGTTTAAGGGTTCTGGACATAGACTGCTTCTGCTAAAATTGATTCTTTAATTATAGGTTTAATAGATTTTATAGTTACTAAGTCAACGGGTTTATTAAATAATTCTTCTAGGTAAAATTTTAAGTTCATATACATACTCAGGGTGGGAGATTTATTAAACTCCACTAAAAAATCTAAATCGCTATTTTCGGTGGCTTCATTTCTAGCGGTTGAACCGAATAAAGCTAGGGTTTTTATGTGATATTTATTAAACAGATTTTCTTGTGCTTTTATTACTTCTAATACTTTATTTTTATCTAATATTTGATTTTGTTTTGTTAAGGTATTTATCATCTTTTATTAGTTAATAGTTAAGGGAGTAATTAAGGTTAATTGTTCTCCTAATTTGCGTTTTGCTTCCATAATTTGATAACTATTTTGTAGCCTTAAAAAGTAACCTTCGGAAAGTCTAAAAAAACGACATAAGCGTAAATCAGTATCGGCGGTTATGCTTCTTTCTCCTTTTACTATGGCGTGAATGCGATTAGGAGGCACGTTAATGGCACGGGCGAGGGCATTTTGACTGATGTTTAATTCGTCTAAAAATTCGTGTTTAAGGATGTCTCCTGCATGGGGATTTTTTATTAATTCTGTGGTCATAATTATTAGTGATAATCGATTATTTCTACATCAAACGCTGTACCATTTTCCCAATGAAAACATAATCGCCACTGTTGGTTAATGCGTATGCTATATTGTCCTAGTCTATCTCCTGATAGTTGCTCAAGATGATTACTTGGAGGTATTTTAAGATCATTGAGGGTTAAGGAGGCATCCAGTTGGCGCAGTTTTCTTAATGCTCTTGCTTGTATTTCTGTAGGTAATTTGCGGGAATGTTTCCCTTGCCAAATTTTCTCGGTTTCTTTACAAACAAAAGACTCTATCATTAATTAATGTTACTGGTACATGATACATATCTAATAATATCATCTTTTTTAGTTATCGTTGCAAAGTTGTTCTAAGGGCTAGGTTTTACCGTCTCTAGCATGGAGGAGGCTTTGTTTTAAATCGGCTATTAATTGAGTTTTATGATCATTTTCTTCCTCTATTTCTAAGGGAAGATTCTGCAAAATATTTTCCCCCATAGCTAGGGGTATTAAAACATCGGTTTTTTTCCCTTCATCATTGGTCAAATATCTTATTTTATCTTTTAAAGTGTCAATATTCATGGCTTGATTATTAGTGCTTTTTTACTATTTATAGTTTTAATTTTATACTTTAATTTTACCTGTCACGGCTTCGGCGATTAAGATTTGTTTCAACTCTTTTAGTTTCTCTATCTGTTGTAAGGTTTTCTCTTTTAATTCTTCTATTTCTGCTGTTTTTTCCTCTAAGTATTCCACTATTTTTTCTTGTTCTTCAATAGGAGGAATTAAAATAAAATTAACACCAATACGCTCTACATTAAGATTCATTTGTGTATTTTGTATTGAAGAATTAATAAATTTTTGTTTCATAGATACTAAAGCATAATATAGGAAATCTCTTTTTAATATTTGATATGGATAAAATCCCACTACACTATCAGGAAAACATGAGTCAAAGTTTAAGATCGTTATATCTCCTATATTGGCAGCGATCGTAATTAAAACAGTACCTTTAGGAATAAGTGTAGATACTCGTAAACCTTTTTCATTTAAAGTCTGATTATATGTTGTTAAAAATTTTCTTGCTCTCGCAATATCTCCTGTTTGGACAAAAGGATATTTGCCATCATATAATTTTGGATCATTTCTTGGTCTATGGGTAAATTTTCCCCTAAAAATTTTACAAACATACTTTAACTTTTTAACCTCCCAATGGGCAGGAATATCGCCAAGCCAATCAATACCACTATCTTTCATGGGTGCGTTAGGGTTTAAGCCTTTGGTGACGGCTTGGTTAATAACGATCGACTTTTGCTCGTCTAACAGTGCGATTAATCTTTGTTTGAGTTCGATCGACTTCTCTACCTCCTCACACTTCTTATCTAAAAATTTTACTATCTTTTCTTGTTCTTCGATCGGGGGTAGAGGTAACTTAAGATATTTAAAGTCAGTAAAACTTAAATTTTGTCTTAATCCAGACCCCATTCCATAATATACTTTCAGCAAATCATAGGCATGAAGTAAATAATAAGCAAATTCTGGTTTAATTTTTTCGTTTGTAACAAGACATAAATAAGCAGAAGTAATAATACCTTTGTTTTTAACTAAACCTACCCTTAAACTTGTTTTATCATTTTGTAAATCAGTTGACCTAATAATGATATTTCCTACATCAACAATTTGATAAGTTTCAAATGACTCAGGGACTAAACCATCTAATTTTGCTTCTGGTTTAATAACAATATTGCCATAACTTAATGAAAGAACTGTTGTTTCTTGATTACCTTTATTTTTGATTTCTTGTTGAGCAAAACAAGTTCTCCCAGAAGTAAGCTCCCATGTTTGAGGAATTTCCCCCAACCAATCAACCCCAGAATCTTTATAACAGTCGTATGTAGGTAAACTAAGCATCATAATTAGATATTTTTTTTATTGTATTTGTCCAATTTTTTGTGAGAAAATAAAAGAGAAAAATAGCATTAAAGATCGTTATATTTTTCCTTATTTTAATAAATAACTAGATTAACTCTGATTGAATTTCTTTGATAATTTTTTCCCTTTCCGACTCAGAAGAAATATGCTTACTTAACACTTTTAGAGTAGAGTTCATTAATTTTTGAGTAAATTTTTGACTAATTTCTTCCCTTAAATTTTTGCCTATATAAAATCTGATTAAAGCCTCTAAAGACATATCCTTTTCTTGAGCTATTTCTTCTAATTGTTTAAGAGTATCTGAAGGTATTTTAATAGATACTATTTCCCCAGAACGAGGCTTAATTGTTAAAGTATAATCTTTATGATTGTTCATATAATTTCTGTTCATAACGAGTAGCAGGACGGGCGGAAATAATACGATTTCTTTGATTTTTTTCCATAAAAACAACTAATAAAAGACGATATTTTAAAGAATAACCAAGGATAAATTCTCTTTGCTCATTGTTTCTAGTGGCATCTCCTGTTTGATAAAATGGATCTAAAAAAACCTCTACAGCTTCTTCAAATGTGATTCCATGTTTAATAACATTACTATTAGCTTTATTACTATCCCATTCAAACTCTATTCCTTGTAAATTATAAACAATATTCATTAATTTTTATATGAGCTTGATCTAAAAATCCTTTGAGAAAACGAGTTTTTCATCACCTAAAATCATATCTTGTAAACGTTCCACTATGTCAGGGGCAAAAAACTGTTCTCCCGTTTCCTCATTCACCCTAGCAGGTACATTTTCCACTAAAATTAATTCCCCATTCAACTCTAAAGAATAAGTAACCAACTTATTTACCAATTGCTTTTCTTCCTGTTCAAAAGTCATAGAAATTACCTCCTAATTGTAAAATTATTTTGCCAACGTTCTTCCGTAGGTTGATAAAGAGTGATTATTTTTAAAATGGGGCGAGAAGGATAACTACAATGAAGATGTAAAAGGCGATTAACCATAGTAAAACCACAAATTGGCGTAAATAGAAGGTTCGCGCAACGAGGGGCAATCAATTCATCAGTACTATTTAAAATGCTATTTTTTAGACTTGAATGATAAGAAACTTAAATAATAAACTTTGCCGAGTTTGTCTCATTTTAGGCAAAGTATAATGGAGATATATATGCAATGATGAGGACTTGATCCATGTTTTCAATTACTCCCCAACTTCTATTTTAGGCAAAGATATTTTCCCCACCTCCGAAAAAATTACCATCACTTGGCAGGGAATATTTGCGTCCATCGGAAGTGGAATCCCTGATCCATTCAGCTCAAAAAGTAGGTCGTCATCCCTACAGAGATAGTGCTATTATTTTATTAATGTTTCGTCATGGACTCAGAACAGCCGAATTAGTAGCCTTAAAATGGTCGCAAATTGATTTATCGGGGGGCTATATAGAAATACATAGAGTAAAACATGGGCATGATAGCATTCATCCTTTACGTTCTCCAGAATTAAGAGCATTAGGGCGTGTCATCAATTAGAACTTAAAACAAGATAAAATATATATCTGGATAATTTTTTGACAAAAACACCCTGTGGTAAGAAGATGCCTCGTTATGCTTTAAGAGATGATCAATGGGAAAGAATTAAAGATATGCTTCTAGGTAGATTTGGCACTATAGGAGTCACCGCCAAAGATAATCGATTATTTGTGGAGGCAGTTTTGTATCGATATCGAGCCGGTATTCCCTGGAGAGATTTACCTGATAGATTCGGAGATTTTCGAGTGGTTCATACTCGTTTCAGTCGTTGGAATCGAAAAGGGGTTTGGGAAAAAATTTTTGGAGTTTTAAA
>NZ_JBGSUU010000007.1:0-15760 GCF_041753295.1 Geminocystis sp. | reverse complement strand
CACAAAGATGATTTTGCTTTCCTTTTTTAATTCCATTTTTGTGAATATGTTTAGACCCGCACTCTGGACATTGTATCATTTTTTTATTTTTGATAATTTGACCCCTTTATCTAAAAATCATACCTTAATTCAGCAACGCCTTAATTCTTAATTCATAACTTTTTTCCATATATTCTTGAAATAAAGTAGGACAAATTTTGACTCCTTCTATATTATCTTTAACTTCATTAAAATCAACAAGACGAGTATAAATAGGAAAAATATATCCGTCAATCTCAAAACTTGGTTCATCTAAACTTTTTGTACAAACTTTAGGATTTTCTTCAAAAAATTTAATCACTTTGTAAGGATCATTTGTAACTAAAGTTTTAGGAATTTTCATACCTAATTTTTTTGCTGATTGCAGTTGTTGCAATTTGATTCTTGCTCGATGAAGAGAAGGTAAAGGATTAACCCAAGTTGCTGTATCATGGGTACAAAAATAAAGACCTCTTAAAAGTGCATTACATTGAGATTTAATAAAGGCTTTATTCCCTTCTTCAACATGAGAAACTTCTATATCTTTTGGTCTTCTAAACCAGACACTTAAAATATCTTGACTGTTAAAAATACGTTCAGAATCAAAAATTTTAACATCAAAATTATAGCCATCACTTGTTATTTCTGTATTTGACCACAAATCTTCTGTGTTTAGCCTAATAACTCTATCTTCTAAATTAAGATTATTTAGCTTGTAAATAACTAAATCAGCATGAGAATCTTCTTTAGAAGTTACAATTAAAACTAATTTTCTTGACATAAGATTTTTTGAAAATTTAATATTTTAAATGTTTGATAAATACGACTACCCATAAATTCATGTTTTAGTAAAGAATAAATTTTGACATCTACAAATTCTTGGGTAAGATAATTAAATGCGTGTTGCCTTAAAATTCCGTCTAATTGAAAACCAGCACTTTCTAATAATTTAAAACTAGGAACATTAAAACTATAAACTTGACAAGTAACTTTATTCATTTTCATTTCTAAAAATATATACTTTAAAGATAAATAAAGTCCCACTGAACCATAACCTTTAGCTAGTAAATCAGGGTCAACGCCTCCATTTAAAGAACATCGTTTTATGGAATGATCTTCTATTAAAATATTACCAAAACCAATTTTTCTAAGAGTACTTTGTTCATAAACAATAAGACGAATTAAATCAGGATATTGACTATAAATTTTTTGATTTATATATTCTTCCTGATCAAGATTAGAATTGTGTAAATTTAAGTCAAATGGTAATGACCATTTATCAGATAAAAAACACTTTAGATAAAATCCCTGATCTACTTCTGCTACAGCTTTTCTAAGTTGTAGATTTTGAAACATATTACTATTAAAATATTATTTTATAAAAGAGGTTCTAACAATAAATAGAACCATCCTAGAACAATTAAAATCTCATTTTAATCAGTACCTCTATCATCATTACTGTTATCGTTATCCCACATTAGACCAGTTGTACCTCCCACTAAACTAATAGTTGTGGGTTCACTAGTTCCTCCTAGTATCTCTCTTAGTAATGATGAAACTTGAGTTTTTGGATTATAATCCCAATGATCTGGTATAGGTTCATATCCTCTTTTTTTGAAATCAAAGTCATTACGGGTCAGCATTGCGATCGGAGTTGCCGTATTCATATTCGATTACCTTTTTTTAATATCATTGATTTAAAATATAATTTATTTATTGTTTTAACTTCAATACACAAAATTCGGAAAATTTCGGGAGTTTTATTACAAAATATTACACACAATTCGGAAAATTTCGGAAAACATATGATAAAAGTTAATGTATAATGTTTAAAACCTTTATTCAGCATAGTTTTAATGAATGTGAATGAATTGTTACATTTTGTGGATTCCTTAGTGGTTGAAAAAACAGGAAAACACCTAAACGATGTGCAAAAAGCCCTAATTGAGGGAATTTGGCAAAGACAAAGTTATGATGAGATAGCCAAAGAATATTACATTAGTAAAGGTCATGTGGGAGATGTCGCCTCGAAATTATTACAATTTTTATCTGCAGAATTAGGAGAAAATATAAAAAAATCTAATTTTCGATCAACATTAGAAAGAGTATATTATTTCAAATCATCTCAAAATCCAAAAATTTCAGGCAATAGTAATATTTGTGGAAATAATAATTTAATTTTACAAACAATTAATAAATCGGATAAAAAAGCAAAAAAAAGAGAGATAAATACTAAATTATTACATGAAGATTTAACTATAGCCCCAAAAATAATTAAATTTTATAACAGAAAAACTGAATTACAAAATCTATCTAGCTGGATATTCAATAAAAATATTTCTCTCGTATCAGTATTAGGATTATCCGGTATTGGAAAGAGTTATTTAGTAAAAAGATTTATTGATTTAAACTTAGATCAATTTGAAGTAATTATTTGGAAAAGTTTACAGTATCCTGATTGTTTTGATTTATTAATTGATGATATATTTAGTATTTGTGATCGAGAACTAAAACCAAATATTAACAATAGATTAAATCAATTATTAACATTATTAACACAGAAAAAATGTTTAATTATTTTTGATAATTTAGAAAATTTATTTATCGAGAAACAATTTGCAGGACAATGTCAACAACAATATAAAGATTATCAAGAATTTTTCAAAAGAATTATTCACACAGATCATCAAAGTAATATTATTTTAATTAGTCAAGAAAAATGTACAGAGATGGAATGTTTAGATGAGGAATTATACTCCATTAAATGCTTAGAGTTAGTGGGTTTTAACGATGTAGAAATCTTAAATAATAAGGGCTTAAAAGATGAAAATAGCTGGTTAAGTTTACTGAATTTATATGAAGGAAATCCTTTTTATTTAAAAATAATCACTGATTCAATTAAAAATATTTTTGATGGCTCTGTGAGGGAATTTTTAGAGGAAAATGAATTGATAATTACCAAAGATATAGAAAAGAAATTAGAGTTATTATTTAATCGATTATCCCCGATAGAACAAAAAATTATCAGTAAATTATCTAATTCGGATCAACTTTTATCGAGAGAGGATTTAAAAGCAAATTTAGAAATGTCTTCAACGGATTTAATTAATGGTTTAGAGTCTTTAAAAAATAGATATTTATTAACTAAAATTAAAGGAGATAAAATTATGTTTAATTTATCCCCGATTTTTAAAGAATATGTAAGAAATTATTGTCAAATTTATAACCTAATACATTGTGATAAAAATATTATAAGCTAATTACATTTGTGGTAAACTTAAACGCCATTTTATTTATTAACTAATTGAATAATTACTTGACATTCCGCTACAGATTTACGCTGTTTCATGGCTTCCACTAACGCTAAATAAGATTCTTTATTTTGTTCAATTATAGTCGTTGCTTGTATAATTGCTAATCTTTGTTTGAGCTGAAAATTACTATAAGTTAATGTTAAATTACTATAAATTTCTTGAAACTTTTGTCGATCTTCTTGCCCTCCTTCGCTATTATTATAAATAAATTTTTCTGCGGCAATTCCTGCCATTAATACAATGCCAAAACGCTCAATTATTGAGTTAAATTCTTTTAAATCTTGAGATTTTTTGTTAGGTATAAAATTATTATCAAATATCACTCCGCCAGAGCCTGAAATTTTCTTTTTTACCGCTTCCCAAGGGCTTAAACTGTAATCAATAATAGGAATATTATATAAATAAGCTGTTAAAAAATGTCCTGCTTCATGATAAATAATTCGTTCTTTTTCTTCTTTCGATGCGAAAATATTTAATAATAAGTTAACTCCTTGATTTTTCCATGATAATGTATCAATAGTGATAAAACTCAACATCAAAAAAGTTAAACTAGCTGGTATAAAAGGTGATAAGTTGAAAAGTGGTCCTAATAATACCGATAATGTAATAGAAAAAATGGCGATCGCTAAAATATTTAAACCAGTATCTTGCATAATAAATAGAAATATTTGTCTTTTTTTAATTACTTATTACTTATTACTCATTACTCATTACTCATTAATTGGATTAATGCCATTAACCCCTACTTTAAATTCAGGCTAATCCTTCGATGGCAGGATGAAAATAAAAAGCTAAAGCAATTACGGCATAGGTTGCCAATAATAAAACTCCTTCTAACCAGTTAGAATTACCATCAGAACTGATAGAATTAGCAATTAATACCGATACTGCCACCGCTACTAATTCAAAAGGATTAAAATTCAAATCCATAGGTTGCCCAATTATCCAACCAGCTATAACTAACACAGGTGCAACAAATAAAGCTATCTGTAAACTTGAGCCTAATGCGACAGATACCGATAAATCCATTTTATCTTTCATAGCAACAGTTACAGCCGTAGCGTGCTCGGCAGCGTTACCAATAATGGGCAGGAAAATTACCCCAGTGAATAAAGCAGGTAAACCTAAATCTTTAGTTGCTATTTCTAGGGATTCTACCAGTAATTCTGATTCTACGGCTACCCCTAAAGTGACGACTAATAATATGCCCACCCATAACCATAAATTCGGTTGATAAGAAGGTTTTTCTGTGTCTTCGTCTTCATTTTCTGCCATTCCCACATCATATAAATAAGAATGAGTTTTCATGGAAAAAAACAAAGTTAGCACATAAACACTAATTAAAACTATAGCAACGGCAACCGAAAGGGTTTGTAAAGTTTCTTCAGGAATACCAGTGGAAGTGTATTGTACTGCCGTTGGTAATAGAATTGCAATGACAGCTAAATTCATAGATGACGCATTTAAACGCGCTGCGGTAGGTTGAAAATTTTGCTCTTTATAGCGTAATCCACCTAAAAACATGGCAAATCCCATTACTAACAATAAATTACCAATAATTGAGCCTGTTAATGTCGCTTTTACTACTTGCACTAATCCACTTTTTAAAGCGATAAAAGCTAAAATTAATTCAGTAGCATTACCAAATGTAGCGTTTAACAAACCTCCTAAATTTGGCCCAATAACTACAGCAATTTCTTCGGTGGCAACCCCCATAAATGCCGCTAAAGGTACAATTGCCATAGCGGATGTTAAAAATATTACCGATTCACTCCAGTGTAAAAAATGTCCTGTAATGGAGATGGGAATGAAGACTAATAGAATAGAAAAAATCAGATTTTTATTCATATTTACAGATTGATCATGATTAATAATGATACACTGTCTTTTTTATTAGGTGAGAAAAACTTATCTTAAATTATTTTTCTGTCAAATAATTAGTAAATTTTACTTACTTTTTTTCAAATTAATTCCCTAAATATTATTCCTAAATGATTGAAAATCAAGATAAAATTAATACGATTTTATTAATTAGTAATGGCCATGGTGAAGACTTAAATGGTAGCTTAATAGGTGAGGCTTTATTATCAATTAATCCTAACTTAATTATTGATGCTTTTCCCCTTGTAGGAGAAGGAAAATCTTATCTTAATAAGAATATTAACATTGTTTCACCTCTTCAATCTATGCCATCAGGAGGTATTTTTTATCTTAATCCTATTAACTTAATTAAAGACTTATCTTCTGGTTTAGTTGCTTTAACTATTAAGCAAATTATTACTATTAATAAACTTAAAAATAATTATGATTTAATAATCGCTATTGGTGATATTGTTCCCTTATTCTTTGCTTATTTAACACAGAAAAAATTTGTCAGTTTTATTGTTTCTACTTCTAGTTATTATGAAGTGACATTGAAACTTCCTTTTCTTACTAAATTATTACTGCGATCACCTAGTTGTCACACAATTTTTACTAGAGATAAATATACCGCCGAAGATTTACAAACTCAAGGTTTTAAAAAAGCCGTATTTGCTGGTTATCCCATTATGGATACCTTAAAATCAACGGGCAAAAATCTCGAATTATCTTCTGAAATTCCCATGATTGCCTTACTCTGTGGTAGTCGTTTACCTGAAGCCTTGGACAATCTTAGCTTACAATTACAAATATGCGAAACTTTAGTAAAAATCTCTCATGAAAATTGGCAATTTATAGGTGCATTAGTACCAAGTATCACTGATAATAACTTAAAAGCCATCGCCAATAATCTAGGTTGGCAATATGAGTCAGGAGTTTTTAGCACAAAAATTAATAATAAAAATGTTCTTGTTAAAGTTTATAACGATGCTTTTGCGGATATTTTACTACAATGTAATCTGGTATTAGGAATGGCGGGGACTGCTGTAGAACAAGCTGTTGGCTTAGGGAAACCCGTAATACAAAATTCAGGGAAAGGCCCTCAATTTACCTATCGATTTGCTGAAGCACAAATGAGGTTGTTAGGCAGTAGTACCATTACCATAGAAGATAACGACACAATTTTAGCTTGTGAAAAAACAGCTTATAAAATCATGGAAATTTTGCAAGACAAAGAATTTTTAGCACAATGTATTAACAATGGTAAACAAAGAGTAGGAGAAACAGGTGGTTCATTAAATATCGCAAAACAAATTTTACCAACTCTTGTCAATTATCAAAATAAGAGTTATGATAGTAAAGATAGGGGGCTGTAACGGCTTCGACAGGTTGGTGAAAGCTAACCCGTGATACAGGTCGAGAGTGAGTCTTCTCTCGGAAATACTGGACTCAAAAAAAATGTAACTGCGAACAACATCGTTCCTTTTGCTCGTAAAGCTGCACCTGTTGCTGCCTAAGACCTAATTTCGGTTCGAGCGCTTATAGTATGACTCCGTTAAGTATTATAGGCAACCCTCAACGGATGCTTTTTATAACTGCTTCTAGTCAGTTGTAAAGTTAAGATAATACTAGAAAATCCTGCTATCAGGGATAATTGATAGTTCCCGCCTTGAGGACTAGAAAGGATAAGCCTGTGAATGAGCGATAGGTAAATAACCAATTTGGACAGCAGTTCGACTCTGCTCAGCTCCATAAAATAACATAAAAGAGTATCAATGTCAATAGGGTTGGTACTTTTTTATTTTTTTAAAAAATATT
Organism: Geminocystis sp.; assembly: GCF_041753295.1. NCBI lineage: Bacteria > Bacillati > Cyanobacteriota > Cyanophyceae > Chroococcales > Geminocystaceae > Geminocystis > Geminocystis sp. The sequence goes on along the minus strand of NZ_JBGSUU010000007.1, from coordinate 8,750 downwards.
GATTGATTTTTAAACGAAAAATAAAGTTACTTTTCCACAAGAAATATAAGTAAGTAAAAAGAATAATTAATAAACAAATATAACCTAAAGTATTATATGTGTTTATAATTTGATTAATACTCCAACCGACATCATTATTTAAAACATTCAAATCACCACCAGAATCGCCTCTTCCTCCCCAAAAAGTACCCCAAGGAATTTGATCTTTTCCTATACTTATTCTATGCCATTTTGTAAAACTTCCCCAAAAAGTAGTTACTCCAATTATTAAGGCAAAAAAACGCCAAAATTCCCAATAAAATTTGTTTGGTAAACGCCAATAAAAAGCAATGATTAAAAGAGTACTTAAATAAAATTCTCCGCCAATACCTCCAAAATATAATAACATTTGATAGGTTGAATAAGAGATATTCCATGTTAAAATGAATTGAATAATTGCTAAGATAATACTAACAATCATGATGGTTTTTTTGCCTTCTTTCCAACTTTTATAAAAGGTTAAACCAATTAGAATTAAAATACCAAAATAAACAAAAAAAGACTTAGTTGGGGATATAATTGTTCCGGCAAAAGTTACCATAGCTCGATAACCTGAGAACCATGCGACAGTAGCATGACCAAACTCATGAATTAACATAGTAATAATCCATGTTAAAGGTTCAATAAAAGTTATAATAAAAGCTATTAGAAAAGCAATAGGCAAAGCATAAGTATTGGTATTAGTTTCGGCTTCTTGTAAAAGAATTTCAGTGTTATAGTTTTTTGCTTTATGGGCATAAATTCCCGTACAAATTGTAATTTTTTCTTGCCAAATTAAGTTATTTTTATGATCAAAACTAGAAATTATAACGGAAGTTTCAGCATCTTTTAACTTTTGCTTAAGAGTATCATAAATTAGTTTAACTATTCCTGTTTTTTTTCGAGAATTAATATTATTAAGAATAATGTTAAAATGAGTTGAATCTAATTCTAATTTTACTCTAATATCGATACTTTTTAACTGTTTATTAATAATATTAGCTAAAAATTTTTGATAACGGTTATTCTCTATTTCATCATTATTTTCTTGTTTAATTTGATAATATTCTATAAGTTGTGAGTGTGCTTGTTTTAGGTTGATTAAATCCTCTTTATTACCTGTTTTTAATTTTTCTCCGATTAATTGATAATAACTATGATCAATATCTTCTATATTAGATGTAGAAGTTAAATTAAGTATTTCATAACATTGCTCAATGGTTAGATTATTCATAATTTTTTTCAGAAGATTAGTATCATTAATCTTTATCTTAAAATGTACAATTAATTACATAATTTTTCTTTTTTAACAAATTCATTAGCACGAAAACCCACTAAAATTGCTTGATTATTTTTAACGAATAATGGTCTTTTTAATAGCATAGCATCTTGTGCAAAAGCTAAAATCCATTGATCATCATTCCAAGAGTTTTTTTCTTCTCCTAAAGCACGGTATGATAAACCAGAAGTATTGCGCATTGATTTAACTCCCAAATCTTTTACCCAGTTAGCAATTTTTTCTTTTTCTGGAGGATTTTCTTTAGTGTTAATAAACTCATAATTAACGTGATTTTCTTCTAACCATTTTAAGGCTTTTTTACAAGTGCCACAGTTGGCAATACCATAAACTATTAAAGTCATTTTTTTTATTTTTTATGTTGAATTTTTAAGTATTTTAAACTTAGTAAATATTTTAAGAAAAAGCAAAAACAATGAAATTATTATAAAACCTAACAGCTAACACCTCTCTAGGTTTTAGGGTTATCGTCACCCCGCCATCTTCATTAATTTATCCCTGTTTAATTATAGTAATATTACCATCTTTGCTTCCCGTTATTATAGTTTTTCCTGTGGCATTAATCCCTAAACAATTAATTTCGCTATTGTGAGGTTTAAGGGTGTACAAACATTCTTGACTCTCTATATTCCAAATTTTAACAGTGCCATCCCAACTAGCACTAATTATCATCTTATTATCAGGGGTAAAAGCCAAAGCCGATATAGTTTCAGTATGGCCGATTAAGATGGTAATAATAGTTTTTTCCTGCCAATTCCACAGTTTAATTTGACGATCGAATCCACCACTTGCTAAGATTTTACTATCAGGAGAAAACATAACCGTAGTAACAACAGCATTAGTTTTGAGAGATTTCGCTAATTTGACTGTTTTTAAGTTTAATATCTTAATCCAACGCTCAAATCCTGCCGTTGCCACAAATTTGCCCGATTTATCGCAGTTTACCGTTAAAACTTTATCGCCATAAATGCCATACTTAAAAACTTCTTCACGCGTGTTAATATCCCACATTCTCAGAGTTTTATCACCACTACCACTAACTAAAAATTGACTATCGGCGGTAAAACTTAAACTAAAAATCTTGTCTTGATGTCCAGAAAACCATCCCCCAATCGTACCATGTAAAACTCTTTGAGATAAATTCCAGATTTTAATAGTTTTGTCGTTTCCCGTACTAGCCATAAAATTACCATTAGGACTAATAACTACACATTTAATTACATCTTTATGATTACCAAGAGTAGTAATTAATTCACCTTTAACTAAGTTCCAAATTTTGATAGTTTTATCAGCACTACCACTGATTGTCATTCTACCATCAGAAGTGATAGCAAGAGTATTAACAGAGCTAGAATGTGCCTTAAATGTTTGAATACATCGCCATGATGATGTATCAGGTTTTGTTTTTACAGAAGATTTATTATCAAAAGGGGGAGAATTTATAGGAGTTTTTTTCTCTGAATTATCAGGATGATTATCTTGTTTATTTGTATCTTTTTTTTCCTCTTTATAAGTTCTATTGTTAGGGGGATAAATAGGCTCTTTTCTTTCTATATTTTGAGTTTTAATAGTAACTTGTAATTTTAATTCTTTTGCTTTACGCCAATCATTATTAGCCCTTAATTGAAATCCTTGTTTTTCTAACACAGTTGCTCGATAAATATAGGCTTCAATATAGTCTGGTTTAAGTTTAATAGCAGAAGTAAAATATTCGGCGTTGCTGAATTAAGGTATGATTTTTAGATAAAGGGGGCGTTGGTGATTTTAGGTATGAAAAGAAAAAATAAAATAGTAACCCCCCTTCACCCCCTGCATCATTGGGAGGCAGGGGGGATGCGAGAGATAAATCAGAGATTTAAGAAATAACAGGAAAAATGATGATAACCTTTGCGACTTTGCGAGAGATAAATCAGAATGTTTTTTCTTAACATCTAATGAATTTGATAGTATTATTTAGATCTTAATTGTGCTAAATAGTTAAAGTATATATATTAGCAAAAGAGAGAACCTTATAATATTCTATGTCAACTTTAGTCATCGTTGAATCACCCACCAAAGCCAAAACCATCCGTAACTATCTTCCTAAAGATTATCAGGTAGAAGCATCTATGGGGCATATTCGAGATTTACCTTCATCTGCGGAAGAAATCCCAGCGGAGTATAAACAGTTTGATTGGGCAAGATTAGGAGTTAATATTGAAAATAATTTTGAGCCTATTTATGTTATTCCTAAAGGTAAAAATAAAACTGTCCAATTATTAAAACAAGCCTTAAAATCTGCTGATGAATTAATACTCGCAACGGATGAAGATAGAGAAGGAGAAAGTATTAGTTGGCATTTATTACAACTATTAAAGCCGAAAGTGCCTATCAAGCGCATGGTTTTTCACGAAATTACTAAAGATGCTATTCAAAAAGCCTTGAATAACTGCCGTGATATTGATGAAAATTTAGTACACGCCCAAGAAACACGACGTATTCTTGATCGCCTTGTAGGTTATACTCTTTCACCTTTACTATGGAAAAAAATTGCGGCGGGATTATCGGCAGGTAGAGTACAATCTGTAGCCGTACGCTTGTTAGTACAACGAGAAAGAGAAAGAAGATCATTTAAAGAAGCTCAGTATTGGGATTTAAAAGCATTACTTAATCATGAAAAAACTGACTTTGAAGCGAAATTAACTACTTTAAAAGGGCAAAAACTAGCAAATGGTAGCGATTTTGATCAGAAGACAGGAAAGTTAATCAAAAACAAAAAAGTAATTGTACTAAATGAGCAAGAAGCTACAGAATTAAAAGCCCGTTTGAAAGGCAAAATATGGGAGGTGACGGATACTGAGGAAAAAGCAACTATCCGTAAGCCATCTCCTCCTTTTACTACTTCTACCTTACAACAGGAAGCTAACCGAAAACTGGGATTAGGTGCTAAGGATACCATGCGTATTGCTCAAAGTCTTTATGAAAATGGTTATATTACCTACATGAGAACTGACTCAGTACATTTGTCTGATCAGGCGATCGCCGCTGCTCGTAGTTGTGTAGAAGAAATGTATGGGAAAGAGTATTTAAGCCCTCAACCTCGTCAATATAAAACTAAGGCAAAAGGTGCGCAAGAAGCCCATGAAGCCATACGTCCTGCTGGTAGTACTTTTAGAATTCCTAAAGAAACAGGATTAAAAGATAAAGAATTAGGGTTATATGACTTAATTTGGAAACGCACGGTAGCCTGTCAAATGGCGGATGCTAAATTAACTCAAATTGTGGTAAATATCGCCGTAGAAGACGCAATTTTTCGATCTTCAGGGAAAAGAATTGATTTTGCTGGGTTTTTCAGGGCCTATGTTGAGGGTACAGATGATCCAGAAGCTGCTTTGGAAAATCAAGAGGTAATTTTACCTAATTTGAAGAAAGGAGATAAACCTAAATGTAAACAGTTAGATGTACTTAACCACGAAACTCAACCTCCAGCCCGTTATACAGAAGCATCTTTAGTGAAAACATTAGAAAGTGAAGGGGTAGGGCGACCTAGTACTTATGCTAGTATTATTGGTACAATCGTTGATCGAGGTTATGCTCAATTACGCAATAAGGCACTTATTCCTACTTTTACCGCCTTTGCTGTCATTACTTTGTTAGAAAAGAATTTTGCTGAGTTGGTAGATACTAAATTTACCTCAAAAATGGAGCAAAGTCTTGATGACATCGCCTCTGGTAATGAAAAATGGCTGCCTTATCTTGACAAATTTTATCGAGGAGAAAATGGCTTACAAAATCAGGTGAAAGTTAGGGAAACGGAAATTGATCCACAAGTAGCAAAAGCCATAGAATTAGAGAATTTAGACGTTACCGTGAAAATAGGTAAGTTTGGAGCTTATTTTGAAGCAAATTACGGTGATGAAGTGGTAAAATCTTCAATTCCTGCGGATTTAACACCATCAGATCTTGAACCACGACAAATAGAATTGTTATTGAAACAAAAAGTAGAAGGACCACCTATATTAGGAATTCATCCTGAAACACAAGATCCTATTTATTTGTTAATTGGCACTTATGGCCCTTATGTACAATTAGGAGATACACCTCAAGGCAAAGCTAAAAAGCCTAAAACCGCTTCTTTTCCTAAAGGTGTTAATGCTGAAGATATTACGTTAGAAATGGCCATAGGTTACTTAACCTTACCTCGTACATTAGGAGAACATCCAGACACAGGAAAGCCTATAAAAACCAGTTTAGGACGTTTTGGGTCGTATGTTGTCCATGATCAAGGCACAGAGGGCAAAGATTATCGCTCCTTGAAAAAAGAAGATGATGTCTTGACAATTTCCCTTGAACGTGCATTAGAGCTATTAGCACAACCTAAATCTGGAAGGGGAAGACGAGGCACAACGACAAAAGCCCCACTTAAAGAATTGGGGTTACATCCTGATGATAATGAACCAGTGAACATTTATCAAGGACCTTATGGAGTATATTTTAAACACGCTAAAACTAATGTTAAATTGCCCGAAGGTGAAACGGTGGAAAGTATGAATTTAGACAAGGCTTTATTACTTTTACAAGATAAAACTCCTGCTAAAAAAACTGCCTCTAAAAAGACAACTACTGCTAAAAAAACCGCCACTAAAAAAACTACTACCAGAAAAACTACTGTTAAAAAAATAACGAAATAAAATATTTATACAGTGGGGATAAAAATCATTAATAGTAAAATAATTAGTATTGCTGAATTAAAGTATTAAATAAGAATATGTATCAAAAAAAAGTAAGATTTTAACTACTTATTTATTCAATTTTATCCATCTTTTCAGCAACCCCTAATTATTAGTTTTATTTGTGATTATTTCCAAGAGTGTCGCCATTTATATTTAAAAGATAATAGAATTTTAAACCAAACTTGAGCAGGAGGATCAAAAAAATTGAAAATATCTCCAAAAGCAACTCTAGCATCTTTGTGATGTAACCAATGACGCTCTGGAGTAGTAATCATCAAAAGGTTACAAATTTTTAAAATCATAGCAGGAGTTTTCCATTTGATAACACAAACGTGTCGCCAGATAACGTGTAATTCTCCTAATATTAATCCTAAAATAGTTCCTATGGGGGATATTTGCCATAGCCAAGGTGCAAAAATAAAGTAAGGTAAAGCACCTAATATTCCTACTAATAATACTAAAGGATTTTTTGTTAAAACGGCATAATGTAAAAAACTGCGATTGTTACTATGATGAACTAAAGAGTGAAATTTGCCAAAAATATGTTCAGGAACATGATATAAAAAAGTTGAGAAAAAATCACCCATCAACAGTAGTAGTATTGCTACAAAAGTAATTTTAAAAATCAGTAAAACAATTATCAACAAAATTGATTCCTCTGAATATAATGTGGTTTTCAGAATCAAAATAATTGATAAAAGTTAAGAATATATAAAGTCTAAGTTAACATTCGGTAAAAGATCAAAATAGTTTCTTTTTTGCGTCTTCTTCTAATTGTTGAATATCTTTTTTCCAATGATATAATTGTTGGTTTCTATCATAAATTTGATCATCATATAAAGGTGGCATTCCTGAATTAAAATCATAAGGATAACCTTGTCTATTTTCTACAATTTTAAAATATCTAATCCCTTGATTCGGTAAAATATTTTTACTTCTTAAAAGTGTTTCACAATTATTCTGCCAATATTTTTTATGATCATGTACGTTATCTTTTATAATAGGTAAACTTCTTAATTGTTTAAGGTAAATATTATCACTATTAAAGAATAAATTTTCTAATTCATTACTTTTAGGAAAGATTCTGGTTTCGCTTCCTTTACCCTTGAAAAATTCCACAATTAACCATTTATCAAAATCGAAAATACAAACTTCTGTAGCTTCACTACCATCATAAATTAATGAAGTTATGTCATCTCTATTAATATTATTTCCTAAAATTTGTGTAGAAGAAGCAGGTAATAAAATTCTAATTCTATCAAATCTATCAGTATAATTTGACCAAAAAACTTTTCTATTTCTTAATTGTCTTTTTTCCCAGTCTTCTAAATTTAAACGATTAATTATTAAATCAACTAATTTTTCAAAATCACGGTAATTTACCGCACTAATCCATTGTTTTAAAGATTTTTTCGCCTCAATAGATAACTGATTCCACCGAGAATTATTCCCTGTTAAACCATAGTTATTTTTAAGCCAATTTACTAATTTTGGATATTTACCGCCAATATCAGCAGAAATATTATTTAATAGATTTTCTACTGCTTTTAATTGAGGATAAGGAGATAAAATATTTAAGGTTTCTATTAAAAAATTAATTTGTTTTTCATTAATATTTTTAACACTTTTTAAGGCTAAAGGAAAAGATAACTGTATTTTTTCTACTAAAGTTAAATTATTATCAATATTAATCCGATAGGGTAAAGAATATTGAGTTAATAATTTATCGGGTTGTATAAGTTTATTTAAGCAAATTTTTGCCAATTCTTCATAAGCATTTTGAATGAGTAAATTAACAATTTTAATTAATGATTTATCACATTCATTTTGTGGTTCAAAACTAGAGAAAGTATGAGCTAAAGAAAATGGTAAAATTTTTTCATTGGGGTTAAAAGTATATAAAACTAAACGCCAAAATAACCGTAATTTAAGGGCATCAGATTTTTTAGTAAACTTCCAAATTTTTTGAGAAGTTGATAAACTTTTATCAGGATTTTCTATATCCCAACTATGTTTGCTAAATAGACAATAAACCCATTCTAATAAACTAATATTTTCTAAGTTATTTTTTTCTATATCATTAATAATTTGCTCAATATTTCGAGATTTTATTTTTTTATCAAATTCAATACCATTAGGTAATTGAGGAGGTGTTATTATTTCTTCTTTGATACCATAACCTAATTTCCATAACTCTTTAGGCTCAGGTTTTTCAAATTTTAAAGGTTGAAATTTAGCGGTAAAAAATGTCATAATTAATTATTAGTTTTATTCTTAAATACTTGTCCTAAATCTTCTCTTTTAAATTGAAATCTAAACATCACTTTCCTATCTTTTGGATCATCAAATGCTTTATTCGCATCAATATTTCCTCTTCCTGCCGCTAACAATTTATTTCTGAATTTATCTTGATTAGAAAAATTAATTGTATCAATATATTCTGTCACTGCTAATGCCCGTTGAAAACTTAATTCCATGTTATCTTTTTGTGAGCCTTTTAAGCTAGTATGCCCTTCTATAATAATTCTTGACACTTGATTATCAAATCTTTCGTCAGTAAATATAGTATCAGCATAAAGGGGAGGCGTTGCTGAATTAAGGTATGATTTTTAGATAAAGGGGTCAAATTATCAAAAATAAAAAAATGATACAATGTCCAGAGTGCGGGTCTAAACATATTCACAAAAATGGAATTAAAAAAGGAAAGCAAAATCATCTTTGTG
>NZ_JBGSUU010000006.1:0-4944 GCF_041753295.1 Geminocystis sp. | reverse complement strand
TCAGTAAAACTTACATGATAAGGGTTGAGGGAGAAAATACGAGATTGAGGCACTATCTAGCCAGATTACACAGAAAAACTCTTTGCTATTCAAAGTCTGTGCAAATGTTGAAGTATTCAATTTCACTGTTGATTCATTATCGGTACTTAAACAAAACGATAAAAGAAATTAGGTTATAATTTTTGTATTATAACGTTTTTAGGTCAAAATGAAAGAAACAACATCTTCATCAATGCCACCATGTTTTAATCGCTGGTGTCAAAAAATAGATCCAGTCTTAAAAACAAAGGCTCAAAAAAGAGAATTTAGAAATTATTTAGGGGGGTTGTTAGGAGAAAGTACCAGAAAAAATCTTACTCAAATTGCCACTAATAATGTTGATATTACTTATCATAAATTACATCACTTTTTAACGGAATCAACCTGGAATTATGAGGAAGTAAACGAAAAAAGATTAGAAATTATTAGCTCTTGTCGTCAAACCAAAATTAGTCGTCATTTTGCTTTAATTATTAGACATCTCCAAAATAGAAAATAAGCTAAAATAATAAATCTATAAATATTATATTAGCCGATTACTCCTAATGAATAAAACTTTAGAATATATCTATAATAACCCAAAAGAAACGAAAAGAATAATTGGTATTACTTACCCACAGTTAAAACAACTAATAGAAAATGCCATAAAAATTAATACGAATAAAAAGAATGCAATTTCTGCGGAGAGAAAATTATTAATTAAGAGTGGGGGTGGAAGAAAAAAACATCTAAATGCTGAAGATGAAATTATTTTAACTTTATATTATTTACATCATATACCGACTTTTCAAATATTAGGAATACATTTTGGAGTAAGTGAGTCAACAGCAAATAATATTTTTCATTATTGGATAGATATTTTAAGAGAATTATTACCACCAAGTTTATTAGAACAAGTAAAAAAAAAGAAAATGAATATTTATGGGTAACAGAAATATTGACAGAATTAGAATTAATTGTAGATACGACAGAACAAGCTAGAAACAGACCAAAAGACGATGAAAAACAGAAAGATTATTATTCAGGAAAGAAGAAAAATCACACATTTAAAAATCAAATAATAACAACACCAAAAGGAAATGAAATAGTAGATGTAATAGTGGGAGAAAAAGGGAGAGTAAGTGATGTAAATTTATTGAGAAAACAACAAGAAAATTTTGATAAAAAACAAAAATTTCAAGGGGATAAAGGTTATCAAGGAGGTGAAAGAATAACCACACCAAAAAAGAAACCAAGAAAAAAAGAAATGCCAGAAGAAATAAAGGAAGAGAATAAAAGAAAGGCACAAAAAAGAATATTTGTAGAACATGTAATGAGATTAATAAAAATATTTAGAATAGCGGGAGAAAGATTTAGATTAAAAGAAGAAAATTATGAAAAAGTAATCCTAACAATATGTGGATTAGTGAGATTAAGAATAGGAGCGTTAGTATTATAAATAAATATAAATAATAAAAAAAGAAATAATATATGATGAACAAATAAATCTTGATTTAGACAAGGCAAATATATAAAAGCCTTATTTTATCGTTGCAGTTGATAAGTATTTATAAGAATACTAAATATGCTATAATCAACTGATGGAGAGAATTTGTCAATTTTTGGAGATGTCTATTGATGATTCAGGACATCGTAAAAGTGGAAATTTTACTGACTGTGTTGGAAGACAATATATTGGTGAAATTGGTAAAACTGAGAATGGCAATGTTATTGTTACTACTCATGGTTATGATGGTGTAAGAAGTTTTCCATTAGATGTTGAATTATATCAAAAAGCCGAAAATTTACCATTAGGAAAAGATGACCCAAAATTTCAAAAAAAACCAGAAATTGCGGTTAATTTAATTGAAAAATCCTTGAACAGAAATTATATTCCTTCCATAATCTTGATGGATGGTGGTTATGGTAATAATAGTGCTTTACTTGAGAAAATAGAAGAAAAAAAACTTCATTATATCGGAGTAATCGCCAAAAATAGAAATGTTTTTTTAGCTCAAGAAAATAGTTTATCAGAACAAAAAAGAATCGATGAAATAGCTTCATCATTGCCTCCAGAAAGTTTTGAAGAAATAAAAGTAGGTGAACATGAGAAAAAAAGTCTTTGGATTGCCACAATAAAGATTAAATTATCGGCTTTAAATGGTATCAAAACAGTAGCTATCGTTATGAATGCACAGAGTTTTGAAAAAGCCACAGATATAGATTATTTAATCACAAATAAAGTGGGTGAGAAAATTACAGCCCATTGGATTGTGGAAACTTATAGTCAAAGAAATTGGATAGAAGTATTTTTTCGGGAAATAAAAGGATGGTTAGGATTATCAGAGTATCAGGTCAGAAATAAAAGAAGTTTGATGAGACATTTTATCTTAGTATTTTGTGCCTATACTTTTATCCAATGGCATCGATTAACAGGAGGATTAAGAAGGCAATGGGGAAATAAACCCTTAAATACTTTTGGTGAAGCCTTAGAAGCGTTTCGCACCGCCATATCTTTTCGCTTTTTTCAATGGTTAAAAGATAATATTGAGGTATTTACTAATTATAAAGCAAGTTTGGGCTTTGTTTGGGCATAATTTTTGTTTAAGTACCGCTAGGTTATTTAATTCCAAAATGGATTAGTTAGGTCAATAGTACAAGCCATATTTTGATTTTCAAAGGTATTAATCCAATTTTTCAGGGGTGATTTACCTTCATTACCTTTTAACCAAGTGACAGTAATCAGGTTAATAGTATTTTCATCGGATTCACAGGAAAACTGAACGGCATTATCAGGAATATTGATTAATTGTTCTTGACATTGCCATTGATTAGTTTCCATTTCCATCGTTTCTTGCCAATTTGTCACCATTTTGACTTCTACTAAAATCCCCTGATTTCCTTGATTGCAATACCATGTTTTTAACTGATTGGGATCATTAGGTAAATCATCCACTGCTGCTGGAATTATGGTGGGAATCTTTGAGGGTGTTTGAGCTTTAAGGGGATTTAAGATTAAATTACCCCACGCAACACTTAATAACATAGCAATTCCTAAATAATGCCCCGAAATCGTAAATATTTTTAAATTCATCGTGTAAATATTTTTTAACTAAAACAATCTATAAAAGCTAAATCTTCCCACTCCCATGGGTAAACCAGTGGCATTATTTCCTGCGGGAAAAGCGGTTACGCGATACAGATAAGTGTCATCATCTGGAGGATTTCGGAAGGCTTCAAGACGAACGCTGAAAGTTGTTCCAGGAGGTACAGGCGGATCAAAAACCACCGTTACCGCCTGAGTTTGGGGATCTTGAGTAGTTTTTATGGAAAGAGGTGTACCTACATTTCCCTGAGTACCGATAAAAGCATAAGTACTCGATACATTGATAGGAATGACATTAACGTTTTGTTGTTGTTGAATAGTTACTTTTCCTAAAGATTCCACGGAGTTATTGGGTAGGTGAAAGGTGAAATAATAATGAGCATTGGGCCAGTTGATGGTAGAGTCAGGGGTTTGTGCCCCTACAAAAACGGGGGGTTGTCCAGTGAAAAAATTAGGATTATCAGTCTGTTGGGCATAAGTAGAAGGATAAAAAAAAAGACTACTTGTACTTAATAAAAAAGGTGAAATCAGTTTAACTATTTTCATAGATTTGCTCTTTTTAATTATTAATAAACTTATGTTAGTTCAGAATTTTTTGGAGCGAAAAATAATTTACTTAAGTTTCCTTTACCTAAATAATTATCAATTTCTTGAAAAATATTGTGAATCAAAAAAATCATTGAGACACATAAAGTTACTGCTAAAAAATGAGAGAAATGACGGGTTTCTAAAAATAGTTCGATGGCCCCTCCAATGGCTTTAGTTTCTTTATAGGCATGGAAAAGATTTTCAATCATAGAAATAACTAAAACCGCAACAGTATAAAGAAAAGTCTTGTATAAAACATTTATATAACGGGGGGAATGAGCATAACGATTTAAGATCGGAGTCATATCCATAATTGCTACTGCTTTAGCTGCCACTAATGAACTAATAATTGCCTTAGAAAAAACATAAATATTAATATCATATTGATCTAAAAAAAGTTTCATCATGATCAAAATAAAGCCAAATCCTATCATAAAAAAAAGGGACAAAGAGCCAATTTTTTTTAGTTCTTCTTTCAGTTTTTCCATAATTAGCAATAGTTCTTTTTATTTGTAAATTTATCTATTCTTATCTTAGAGGGCCACCGTAACCACCATAAACACCAACCCCACGAGTACCAACTCCCACCCCATGAAAACCAGATCCTACTCCTCCTCCTGCACCAATCCAGTCAATAAATAAGGCACTTTGACCTCCTGTTTTCGGCATTGTACCTTCGATTACTTTGTAGTTATAAACTATGTCTTTACCATCAATAACAGGGTTACTAATTTCGATTACCACTAAACTATTTTGAGGTTGTCCTTTTTCATAAACGGAAAGAGTAGCATTGGGAGGATCATTTGTGAAATTGTCTGAACCTGCACTAGCAGTCCATTCTTTCATATATTCAGGGGTAGTAATATGACCGGCTAAACGTACAGGGCGATCGGCAAAATAAAGAGTTTGAGGATTGACGTTGACTAGGCGAATAGTTTGGTTATCAGTTTTTATGTTATCGGCGGTTTGAACAAACATTAATTGTACTTTTTGTTCTTCCGTTTTTTGTTGTTGGGCTTTGACGGAGGGAAAGTTGGCAGTGACGGAAATAACAGATACTGCTAAAGCTGAAATAGCGAAAAATTGGCGTATTTTTATCATGGAATTACTCTTAAATTTATTAATAATATTTTTAACGGTACTTAAACAAAAATTATGCCCAAACAAAGCCCAAACTTGCTTTATAATTAGTAAATACCTCAATATTATCTTTTAACCATTGAAAAAAGCGA
>NZ_JBGSUU010000005.1:0-8680 GCF_041753295.1 Geminocystis sp. | reverse complement strand
AAACCGTTAAAACCACCGCTACCATTACTATCTATATTACCTATTATACCTGAATCTGTCCCCGTATAAGTATTACTAGAATAGTCGATAATTAATAAATCTGTTCCTGTGCCACCATCTACATTATCTTGTCCTTTTCCTGAATTAATCGTATCGTTACCATCACCACCGTATAACTGGTCATTACCTCCTAAGCCACTGAGAGAATCATTACCAGTATTGTCACTAAGAGAAGGTGGAAGTGTGTCATTACCGTTTGTACCTGTGAATATTGCCATAATAAGTAATTAATTTAGTCAGATTTTATACAGTTACAAGCTAACACTTTTTTAAAAAATGGAATGAATCTTTATGGTTAAGGTCACTAAAACGTAACATTTGATTTTTGGAATTAGGATTTTTGTGGGCAGTCCCCATCCCCACCCTACAGGAAAGAATGCGATACCAACGGCACAGCGTAGCTGTACGGTTTTAGGTTTTTGGTGTTGGGAGGGCGATCAAGTTTTAGGGGAGTTCAATCTCAGGTTTAACAGTTGACAGTTGACAGGTGAAAGTTAACAATGAGCTTTAAGTAATAAGGGACAAATTTTAAAAAACTAAATTTATAATAAAATTGTGATATGAAAATATACTTAATTCGTCACGGTATTGCAGAATCTAGGAATATAGAACAAAATGATCCTGAAAGAATTTTAACCAGTAAAGGAATAACAAGAGTTCAAAAAGTTACTCAAAAATTATCAACATTGAAAATAAAGTTTGATGTAATTATTAGTAGTCCTTCTACCAGAGCAAAAGAAACGGCGATTATTCTGCAACAAGGAAAATTAACTTCTCAAATTATCGAACATTCAGCCTTAAAACCCGAAGGAAATATCTTAGAGTGGATTAATTGGCTACAAAATTCTGATTATAAGGATAGTAATAGTATTGCATTGGTAGGACATCAACCAGATCTTACTAATTGGACAGAGTTATTGATTTGGGGAGAAATTCAAGGAAAATTAATCCTCAAAAAAGCTGGTATTATTGGTTTAGATTTACTAGATTTATCGAATCCCATCGGTACAAGTGAGTTATTTTTATTAGCAGGTCCAAAATGGATTACTAATTAAAGTACTATCTTAAAAAAAATCTGGACTAAATGCCTTTATTTGATTATGTTAGTTGATATTTTCGTATCTTAGATGACTTTTGTGGGATACCTAATGAATTAATTTCACTATTATTTTAAATTTTATTATTGAGGTATAAATATGGCGTTTTGTGAATATCAACCCGGTTTAGAGGGAATTCCCGTTGCCCAATCAAGTATTAGTTTTGTGGACGGTAAAAACGGTATTTTAGAATATAGGGGCATTAATATTGAAGAATTAGCTCAAAAAAGTACTTTTATCGAAACCGCTTATTTACTAATTTGGGGTAAATTGCCCACTAAGGAAGAGTTACTGATTTTTCAAGAGGAAATTAATAATCATCGGCGTATTAAATATCACATTCGGGATATGATGAAGTGTTTTCCTGAAAGTGGTCATCCCATGGATGCTTTACAAACTTCGGCGGCCGCTTTAGGTTTATTTTACTCTCGTCGAGCTTTAGCTAAAGATGAATATATTAGAGATGCGGTAGTCCGTTTATTAGCGAAAATTCCCACCATGGTAGCGGCTTTTGCTCAAATGCGCAACGGAAATGATCCTGTTAAACCTAATGATAACTTGAATTATTCCGCCAACTTTTTGTATATGCTCACAGAAAAAGAGCCCGAACCATTGGAAGCGAGAATATTTGATGTTTGTTTAATGCTTCATGCTGAACATACCATGAATGCCTCTACTTTTTCGGCTATGGTAACGGCTTCTACCCTCACAGATCCTTATGCGGTAGTAGCTTCGGCGGTGGGAACATTAGCCGGTCCTTTACACGGTGGTGCTAATGAAGAAGTTTTATCTATGTTAGAAGAAATCGGCACCATCGAAAATGTTCGTCCTTATATTGAAAAATGTATCGAAAATAAACAGAAAATCATGGGTTTCGGTCATCGAGTCTATAAAGTAAAAGATCCTAGGGCGAAGATATTACAACAGTTAGCTGAACGATTATTTGAATTAACGGGTCATGATGATTATTATGACATCGCTTTGGAAGTAGAAAAAGTTGTAGCCGAAAAATTAGGTGCTAAAGGTATTTATGCCAATGTCGATTTTTACTCAGGATTAGTTTATCGTAAGTTAGGTATCAAAACTGATTTATTTACTCCCATGTTTGCCATTTCTCGTGTAGCTGGTTGGTTAGCCCATTGGAAAGAACAATTAGCGGTAAATCGTATTTTCCGTCCTACTCAGGTATATATCGGAGAACATAATCAAAGCTATATTACTATGGAAGAAAGATTATAAGCAATTAGGGTTGCCTGATAGTAATGCCCCTGAATCCCCAAGTTTGGGGACTTTTTTAATTCTCCCCCAAAGTTGGGGGCTGGGGGCTAAATCCTCAAGTTTGGAGGCGCGGGGCTTTTAACAGGCTTAATCAATATCGGTTTTGATGGAGGGTGATAACCCACAGTTAACCTTTAACACAAATAACTTGTTTAAGAGTTGCCACAATTTCCACTAAATCTGTTTGTTGATTCATGACTTCTTCAATAGATTTATAAGCGCAGGGAATTTCATCAATAATTCCTGAATCTTTCCGACACTCGATACCTTCGGTTTGCATAACTAAATCATGGACATCAAAACGCTTTTTAGCCTGACTTCGGGACATTTTGCGTCCAGCACCGTGGGAACAACTACAAAAACTGTCATGATTACCTTTACCTTTAACAATAAAGGATTTTGCCCCCATTGAACCGGGTATAATACCATAGTCTTCTTGGGTTGCCCTCACTGCACCTTTACGGGTTACATAAACATCCTCGCCGAAATGGGTTTCTTTTTCAGCGTAATTATGATGACAATTGACGGTTAATAAAGGTTTTGTAGCTTTACCACCGTTTAAATGTTTTTCCACAATGGCTTTAAAACGACTCATCATCACATCACGATTAAAACGGGCATAACCTTGCGCCCATTGTAAATCACGCCAATAAGCGTCAAATTCGGGCGTACCAGCGATAAAATAGGCTAAATCAGGATCTGGAAGTCTTAAATTGGCTAATTTTGCTAATTGTTTCCCTGTTTTGATGTGACAATCTGCTAATTGATTGCCGATATGACGAGAGCCTGAATGTAACATTAACCATACTTGATCTTCAGTATCTAAACACAATTCAATGAAGTGATTACCACCGCCCAATGAGCCAAGTTGCTTAATAGCTTTACCTTCTAGCCTTTGAACTCCTGAATGTAAATCATTGAAACCTTGCCAACCTTGCCAGTTAGTTACTTTTGTCTCTACATCTTTATTTTCGTTAAAACCAACGGGGATATTTGCTTCAATTTCGAGGCGAATTTTTTTCAACTTTCCTTCTAATTGAGAAGCGTTAAACGGTAATTGTATAGCAGACATACCGCAGTTGTGTACAAAAACACCAGCAGTCAAGGCAAAATTATGATACTCAGGTACTGTTAAACAATAAACATCTTGAGATTCAGACAAAAGAGTTACAGAGACAACTTTATGATTATAACCATGTTTAGATTTACGATGATTATGTAATCCGATAGGGCTTTTTACCTCTTCTCCACAGTTTTCACAGGTGTATAATCTATTAGCAATTTCTTTACTTTTTTCTCTCCCTTTTGTACTTTGATTATATTTGACTAAATATTCTTTACCTCTTTCACCATTATCTTTTACTGATTCTCGAAAATGTTTAGGAGATTCTGCCATATATTTAAGAATATTTTTTGTACCCCTAGTGGCGTAATATTCATATCCTTCTGGGGTTTTTGCTTTTGCGGCGATGGCTTCTAGTCTTCTTTTTTCAAATTCTGGTGATTGCCAAGTGGTATTTTTTTCTACTAAAGAGCGATGATAACTAGAATGATCTTTATTACCCATAAACTCTAAATTTTCGGGCATATTATCAGACTTATCAAAATTTTTATGGTGAATTATAGTTCTTTGCTCCTGAAATTTTGAAACTTCACCTAGTAATCTTGAACGAGCGACAATCCAATGGGCTTTTTGCCATCTTCCTGAGTAATTT
The DNA here is from genome assembly GCF_041753295.1 of Geminocystis sp. NCBI lineage: Bacteria > Bacillati > Cyanobacteriota > Cyanophyceae > Chroococcales > Geminocystaceae > Geminocystis > Geminocystis sp. Next base: position 4,530 of record NZ_JBGSUU010000005.1, on the reverse strand, counting down.
TGTTGAACTAAAGTATAACCATCTCGATCAATTTTGCTATAAAAAGGCATTAAAGAAGTATCTGGTTGTAAATTTTGAGCTTCTGTATAACTACCATCACGCGCCATGAAACGATGATCAGGAGTACATTTAATTTCTTTGTTATTATCCAAAATAACTTTTATTAATGGTGCTTGAACTCTTGTTAATTTTGCGATCGCTTTTGCTACTACGATTTTACCACTAGCAGTACAAGAATAGACAAAAATGGGTTCACCTTTTTCAGTCAATTCTTTTATAGGGTAAGATTTTCCATTAATTAAAGGAATTAAAGTATCACCAGTAAAACACCCAACGTCAACCCCGACAGCCGCAGGGATGATAGCATCTTTGGTGGCGATAACAGAGCCTACTAATGCCCCTTTTCCTAAATGTACATCTGGCATCAAGGCAACGTGTTTATAAACAAAAGGTAAGGAAGCCACATTTTTTGCCATGGCAGTTTCTTCAAAACCTAAGTCATGATTTGCCCAAGATAACACAGGTTTAGGAGTAGAAAGGTTTAATTGTTCGTACGGCATAATGGTTAAACAAGATTAACTATTGTTCCATCTTAATCAAATTCTTAGGAAATGGTAAATAAACCATAGCTAATTGTCAAAAAAGCTATCCATGAACAATTTTTATGGCACTCTATTTAGTAACGTGATTGTCTGAGAAATCTAATTAATCAAAAAATATGACACAAGATAGAAAAGAAAGCGAATATATCCTAGAAAAAGAAGCCACAAGAGTGAGAGTTTTAAGTGAAGCCTTACCTTATATACAAAAGTTTGCAGGTCGTACTATCGTGATTAAATACGGTGGTGCGGCTATGAAAGATGGTAGTCTTAAAGAATATGTTATCCGAGACATTGTTTTTTTAACCTCCGTTGGTGTAAATCCAGTAGTAGTACATGGAGGAGGTCCTGAAATTAATATCTGGTTGACAAAACTAGGTATCGAACCTCAATTTAAAGATGGCTTAAGAGTTACAGATGCCGATACCATGGACGTGGTAGAAATGGTGTTAGTGGGTAGAGTTAATAAAGAATTAGTGGCCATGGTAAATAATGCCGGTGGGAAGGCTGTGGGCATTTGCGGTAAAGATGGTAATTTAGTTAAAGCTAGATCTATCAATAAAGAAAAAGTTGGTTTTGTGGGAGAAGTGGTCAGTGTTGATAGTACCCTTGTTCACTCATTAGTTAAAAGTGGTTATGTACCAATTATTTCTAGTGTAGCTGCTGACTCTACAGGTCAAGCTCATAATATTAACGCTGATACCTTTGCAGGAGAAATTGCGGCGGCTTTAGGCGCTGAAAAATTAATTTTATTAACCGATACTCCCGGTATTTTACAAGACTATCAAGATCCTTCTACTTTAATTTATAAACTCTCCATTCAAGATGCTAGAGATTTAATTGACGATGGAGTTGTAGGAGGTGGTATGATTCCTAAAGTAAACTGTTGTGTGCGATCGCTAGCTCAAGGGGTAAAAGCCGCTCATATTATTGATGGAAGATTACCCCATGCTTTATTACTAGAAATTTTTACTGATGATGGTATTGGTTCAATGATTGTACCCTAATTACGGGAGTTAGGAGTTAGGAGTTAGGAGTTAGGAGTTAGGAGTTAGGAGTTAGGAGTTAGGAATCAGGAATCAGGAATCAGGAATCAGGAATCATCTTCAAGAATATTCAGTGGTAAGGTAAAATAATGTTAAGCTCGTCAGTTAGAATGTTTAGTGATAGTGTATATAGAGCGGACTAATATAAAGAGTTATTATCAAGTAATATGGCAGGAGACTACTACGAAATACTGGGTGTTCCCCGTACAGCTACAAAAGAAGAGCTAAAATCAGCCTATCGTAAAATGGCACGGAAATATCATCCTGATGTCAATAAAGATAACGATGCTGAAGAACGTTTTAAAGAAATTAATCGAGCTTATGAAGTTTTATCCGAACCAGAAACTAAAGCTCGTTATGATCGCTTTGGAGAAGCAGGAGTTAGCAGTGGTGGTGGTTCTGGTGGTGTAGGTTTTGATCCCAATGATATGGGAGGTTTTGCCGATATTTTTGAGACATTTTTCGGCGGTGGTTTTGGCGGTGGTGGCGGTACAGCGACTGGTCCTCGTCGTCGTGGCCCCACTAGAGGAGATGATTTACGTCTTGATTTAACCTTAGAATTTCGAGAAGCCGTTTTTGGCGGTGAAAAAGAAATTAAAATTCCTCATTTAGAAACTTGTGGTACTTGTAATGGTAGCGGAGCAAAAAAAGGTAGTTCCGCTAAAACTTGTGGTACTTGTAATGGTACTGGTCAAGTTCGTCGTGCTACTCGTACACCTTTTGGTAGTTTCGCTCAAGTTTCAACTTGCCCCACTTGTAACGGTGAAGGACAAATTATTGAGGAAAAATGTGAATCTTGTGGAGGACAAGGTACTAAACAGGTTAATAAAAAACTTAAAATTACTATTCCAGCAGGAGTTGATACTGGTACTCGTTTAAGAGTAAGCGGTGAAGGAGATGCTGGTAGTCGTGGCGGGCCTTCTGGGGATTTATATGTTTATTTATCTGTGAAAACAGATCCTCACTTTAAACGAGATGGTAATAATATCTTATCGGAACTTAGTATTAGTTATTTACAAGCTATTCTCGGTTGTCGTATTGATGTTCCTACCATTGACGGAGATCATAAAGTTACTATTGCGGCAGGTTTACAGCCTAATACGGTTCTGACTCTTGAAGATAAAGGTGTTCCCAAACTTGGTAATTCTGTTAGTCGTGGAGATCATTTATTAACTATTAAAATAGATATTCCTACTAAAATTAATTCAGAAGAACGAGAGTTATTAGAAAAATTAGCTCAAATTAAAGGTGAACATACTTCTAAAAGAGGTTTTGAAGGTTTCTTCGATAGTATTTTTCATAAATAATTAGTAATGAGAGATAAAGACGAATATTCCTTTTTATCTTTGATCAAATAAATATAATTGATTTTGTACACCTAATGACTAAAACCTTAGACTTAAGAGGCACTCCATGCCCTATTAATTTTGTCCGTAGTAAATTACAATTAGAAAAAATGTCTTCAGGAGAATTATTACACATTTTGTTAGATACTGGTGAACCTATTGAGCAAGTACCGAATAGTTTATCTATGGAAGGTTATTCTGTGGAAGCTATGGAGGATCAAGGTAATTTTTTTACGTTGTCCGTTCGTGCTTAAGGTAAACTATGGTTATACCTGATTCCTTTTCTATTGCCCAAGAATCTGAGTTGATTACTGGTACTGTTATCGCTTCTCAAGCTAATTTTTATCAAGTGCGCTTAGATTCTCAAAAAACCATTTTATGCACACGCCCTACAAGATTAAAAAAAATTGGGCAATCTGTTTTAGTTGGTGATCAAGTTACTATCAAATCAACAAAGTTTGAACGAAGTGCGATCGCCTCAGTACTGCCCCGTAACAGTGAATTACAACGCCCTCCCATGGCTAACGCCCAACAAATTTTATTAGTATTTGCCTTAGAAGAACCTACACTAGATCCAGTACAATTAAGTCGTTTTCTAGTTAAAGCAGAATCTACTAATCTCAAGCTATTATTAGGCTTAAATAAAGCGGATTTAATAACACCACAAGAAAGAGAAACATGGCAAATGAGGCTCAATAATTGGGGATATGAAGGCTATTTTTTTAGCGTCAATACCAATCAAGGTCTTCAAGAATTAAAGACAGTTTTACACAATAAAATTACAATCTTAGCAGGACCTAGTGGTGTTGGTAAATCTAGTCTTACATCTTTACTTATTCCTAATTTAGAAATTCGTACTAATACGGTTTCAGGAAAACTCCAAAAAGGTCGTCATACCACTCGTCATGTAGAGTTATACGAACTCCCCGAAGGTGGATTTATCGCTGATAGCCCCGGTTTTAATCAGCCAGATTTCGATTTTTCCCCCGAATCATTAATTAATTTTTTCCCCGAAGCTAGGGCAAGATTAGCTCAAAATAGTTGCAAGTTTCATAATTGTATTCATCAAAACGAACCTGATTGTGTAGTTAAGGGAGAATGGGAACGTTATGAATATTATCTCAAGTTTTTAGGAGAAACTAAGGCTTATTCTCAAAAAATTGCGAAAACAAAAGATAAAGAATCATCTTTGAAAACAAAAAATGATACATCTGGTCAAAAATATACTGAACCAAAGTTAGACTCTAAAAAATATCGTCGTATTTCTCGTAAAGTTACTAATCAAAAATTAGAGGATTTAGATAATTAGGAGATAGGAGATAGGAGTAATGAGTAATGAGTAATTAATTCCTAATTTCTAATTCTTCAAGGATAGGAAATATTTATTATTAATTAGGGGTTGCTGAAAAAGTCTGAGGAAGGGGTAGGGCAAAGGGCAAAGGTTTTAATGGTTTTGATTTTTGAAATTAGAGTTTGTAACTGTATAATACTACCCTGTTTTTTGAGCAAAAATGCCTAAAACTACGCACTTTTTTATTA
>NZ_JBGSUU010000004.1:0-3780 GCF_041753295.1 Geminocystis sp. | reverse complement strand
CTTTGACAAAGCGAAAAACCTGAAATAAAATGTTCATAACTTATTTTAAATAAACAAAAAATAAGATGGACATGGTCGATTGTATAACCAAAAAGTCCATCTTTTTTTTAATTTTGCCCCGACTTTGAAAACACCCTGCTTCTCAGGGCGTTTTAACTCGTCCAGAAATTCTTTATAAATTCAGACATATTTTTAGAATAAAAATCAAAAATTAATTATAAGTTCGTAGTTACCCCTTTAGGGGTAAAAAATAGTATTTATAAAGGCAAAAGCAGTGTCAGAGTTGAATATTATTTAACCTCTACAAATAATTTTTATGTTTAAAATTTTATTGTTATATTAGATATGGAATGAATAATCAAAAAATCTAAAATCATTAACTTAAGAGTATAAATAATGAGAAAAAATTATGACTACAGTTTTAAATCTTGAGTCTATTATCTCTTTAAATCGAGATCAATTTTATCAACTTTGTCTCAATAATCCCGAATTATCATTAGAAAGAAATCCTCAAGGAGAGTTAATTATTATGTCCCCCGTTGGTGGTATGAGTGGAAAAAAAGAGGCCAATTTAATTATTGATATTGGTAATTGGAATCGTCAAAAAAAACTAGGGGAAGTTTTTAGTTCATCCACTATTTTTAGTTTACCAAAAGGAGGCGATCGATCTCCCGATGTAGCTTGGGTATCTTTGAAAAAATGGGAAAAATTAACAGAAAAAGAAAGAGAAGGATTTCCCCCCATTTGTCCTGATTTTGTCATTGAATTAAGGTCAAAAAGCGATAGATTAAAACCATTACAAGAGAAGATGATAGAGTATTTAGAATCAGGATTACAGCTTGGATGGTTAATTAATCCACAGGATAAAACCGTAGAAATTTATCGCCCAAATCAACCTGTAGAAATAGTAAAAATGCCCATTAATTTATCAGGAGAAAATGTTTTACCTGACTTATACATAGATATAGATTACTAAATGTAAGAAAGTAAAATACTAGTCCACCATTATCACTACATCTCCATCAGAATGAGGATGTTAGCTTACACTTAGTTAACTCAATCTACAAAAAATAAAAAATATAACTTAATTTAACTGAAAAATAAATACTTCTCCCATATCACTACCGACTGCTAATTTTTCCCCCGCAAAATCCCATTGCAAACAAGAAAAACCCCCTTCTATTCCCGTAAAATTATCCATTAATTGCTCTTCATTTTCCCATAAAAATAAGCAACCTTCTTCATTACCACCAGCTAACAAAAGATTATGAGGATTAAACTGTAAATCCTGAATAATGCGATCGTCAATATTTAAAATAGTGGCACTCCAACCCTTTTGTATAATTTTCTCTTTTTGCCACACCAACACATTCCCTCGACTAGAAGTCCCTAACAAGGGAGCATTTTCTGGTATGATTCTTGACCATGTCAGGTTACGAACTTTACCACTAAATCCCGACAGTCGCCAAGGTAACAAATCGAAGTCATCCCATAACATAACAGTATCATCAAGGCAACTGATGGCAAGATAATCTTTATATCCTGCCCATTTTATTTTAAAGGCTGGGGCGTAGGTTTCAATATGAATGGGATCTTCTAACCAATCTTTGCTATCCCAAATTTTTACACCGCCATCCCCTGCGATCGCCAAATACTCTCCTTGAGGATGCCATGCAAAATCCAACACCGTAGAATTTTCAAAGGGTAAAGAGGTAATTATTTCCTGTGTCTCTACATCCCAAATCTGCACATAACGCCCTTGACTAAAGGCAAGATAATTTTTTTGGGGATGCCATGCTAAATTTTCTAACCATTGCAGATTCCAGTTTAGGGTATCAACTAATTTTAAGTCGGGAAGTTGCCAAATCAAAATCTGTCCATTTTGCCCTCCTACTGCTAAAAATTGACTATCCGCAGAAAAAGCGAGATAATCAATCGAACTTTGAGTATCATTAGGCGGCAGGATAAGGTGAGGAGTATCCGTAAATAACATTACCTCACCATCGGCTGAACTTACTGCCAAATCACCTTTTTTTGACCAACTTACTGCTGTAATATATTCTGTTAATTTTCCTGTCCATTGTATTTTTAACATCTTAATCTTTATCTATGATGATTAATCAAAACAAGCCTTAAAACCTTCTCTTAATTCCATTTCGTCTAAATTACGCCCAATAAATACCAATTCACTTTTACGGGTTTCTCCTTCCTGCCAAGGACGATCGAAAGTTACGTCAAACAACATATGCACCCCTTGAAATACGACTCGATCGTTCATGTTAGTAATATTTAAAATACCCTTCATGCGGAAAATATCCGTACCTCGATTACGCAGTAAGTCACTAATCCAATCTTGTAACTTTTCCAAATTCAAAGGCTGAGATTCCACCATAGCAATAGAATACACCGATTCATCGTGTTCGTGAGCTTCTTCTCCCAAAAAATTAGGATCGATTTCTAAGGCTTTTTCCAGATCAAATGATCTAATGCCTAACAATTGATTCATTTCAATCTCAGCATTTTGAGTTCGATAAATTTTCGCCATAGCGTTCATACTACGGATACGTTTTTCTAAATCCTCCAACTCCTCAGAAGTAACTAAATCAGTTTTATTGAGTAAAATCACATCAGCAAAAGCAATTTGCTCTTGAGCTTCATCTGCGTTCCAATGTTGATGAATGTGCTTTGTATCTACTACTGTCACAACCGCATCTAAAAGTAACTTTGACTTCATATCTTCATCCATGAAAAAAGTTTGTATTACAGGAGCAGGATCAGCTAAACCAGTAGTTTCAATGACAAGATGATCAAATTTATTACGTCTTTTCATCAAGTTACCGATAATACGCATTAAATCACCCCTCACGGTGCAACAAATACAACCGTTATTCATCTCAAATATTTCTTCATCAGCAGAAATCACCAACTGGTTATCAATTCCTACTTCCCCAAACTCATTGACGATTACCGCCACTTTTTTGCCATGTTCATAGGTAAGAATGTGATTGAGTAAAGTTGTTTTACCCGCTCCTAAATAACCCGTTAAAACTGTTACGAGGATTAAGTCTCTTTCTGTGGTAGTTAACATTGATTATCTTAGTAAATAAACAAAATGATTATCATTATTGTAATAGACATTCCCAACAATTCTGGTAGAGACGTAAAATTTAATTTCTCCCAGAAGTCTAGGGCGTGTCATCAATTAAGCCAGATTATGATTGAAGCTAAATAAATACCCTCCAGAAAATTTATTTTTCGTTTATCATATCTGGTAGCGATTGCTCTATATTGTTTTAATCTGGCAAAAAAGTTCTCAATTAAATGTCTTGCTTGATATAAATATTTATCATATTCTCGTTGATCTTTTCTATTCTTCTTTGGCGGTATAACTACTGTTTTGCCTTGTTTTTCGAGTTTTTCCATTACTCTCTCATCAGCATCATAACCTTTATCCCCTAATAAAGTATCTGCTTGTAAATCTTCTAACAAAACATCTGAACCATCAAGATCGCAATTATTTCCAGGTGTGAGATAAAACCCCGTGGGATTACCCAGAGCATCGACAGTAGCATGTATCTTTGTACTTAAACCACCTTTGCTACGACCGATCGCTTCTTCATTTTTATCCCCCCTTTTGCACCAGGGTGTTTTCAAAGTCGGGGCAAAATTAAAAAAAAGATGGACTTTTTGGTTATACAATCGACCATGTCCATCTTATTTTTTGTTTATTTAAAATAAGTTATGAACATTTTATTTCAGGTTTTTCGCTTTGTCAAAGAT
>NZ_JBGSUU010000003.1:0-30665 GCF_041753295.1 Geminocystis sp. | reverse complement strand
CTTTGACAAAGCGAAAAACCTGAAATAAAATGTTCATAACTTATTTTAAATAAACAAAAAATAAGATGGACATGGTCGATTGTATAACCAAAAAGTCCATCTTTTTTTTAATTTTGCCCCGACTTTGAAAACACCCTGCTTGGGAAGGAGAAAGGGATTTACAAAGAGTCAATGAGGAGCAATTTCGCTTTGATCAATTATGGGATAATTTAGCCCCAAATGTTAAGGTTTTTGCCATGCCTGAAGCTATTAAAAAAAAGTTAATACATTATACTCCTAATTATAAGCCTGTATGGTCAAAAGAGTTTGAAATACTAACAATTAACAATGAAGAATTAACAATTAATAATGAAGAATCAATTAACAATGTACAATTAACAATTAACAATGAAGAATCAATTAACAATAAAGAATTAATTAATAATGTAGAATTAACAGTTAACAATAAAGAATTAATTAATAATGATCAACATAAACAAAGAGAATTAAAAGAAAATAATATCTATAATATTGAGAATAATATAGAGAAAAAAGCTAATTTAACGGCTGAAGAAATAGAGAAGGAAAAAGAAAAGTTTGCATCTTTACTCGATATACATAATCATGAAGGGTGTTTGGCTTATTGTTTAGAGTCTATCCCTGTTAAACCTTGGATACATCAAAGGAAAATACTGTTAAAGTTTATCGCTGATTTTCCTACTTCTGCCCTGATTTCGGATGAGGTAGGATTAGGTAAAACTATCAGCACTGGTATTATTGTCCGTTATTTGCTCATCTCTCGTCAAGTGCAACGGGTATTAATTCTTGCTCCGAAGAGTGTACAATCTCAATGGCATGAGGAGTTAAGGGAAAAGTTTAACTTACATTTTTGGAGTTATAGTAAGGGTGTTTTCACTAATCCTGATGGTAAAACCATTACCCCCATTAATAATATTTGGAATGAGGTAGATTTGGTGTTGGCTTCCTCTCATTTAGCACGTCAGGGAAGTCGTAGCCAAGAGTTATTACAGGCTAAAGATTGGGATTTGGTTGTGGTAGATGAGGCACACCACGCCCGTCGCCGTAATCCGAGTCAAAGGGAAGATAACCCTAATCGTCTGTTGGCTTTACTCAGGGAATTAAAAACAAAAACCAAGTCTTTACTACTACTAACGGCTACTCCCATGCAGTTAGATACCGTAGAAGTATTTGATTTACTCCATCTGGTAGGGTTAAAAGGATTATGGCAATATCAAGATAATTTCTGTGACTATTTTGATGGTTTACCGCTACCTGTCAATGATTTAAGGCTTAATTTTTGGCAATCTCTGACAGTTGACTATTTTCAACAAGGGGGGAAACCCTGTGCTATTTTTGAACAATATTTACAACAAAATAATCGTCTTTTACTCTATTCTCTCAAGGATACATGGGAAAGGGGAAGGTCGATCGTTAATCCTCGTAAAGTCTGTCAAAATCAAGAATTTATCGATACTTCTAAGCAATTTTTAACGATTAATACCCCCCTCAAGGATTTGATGTTTCGCCATACCAGAGAAACATTAAGGGAATATTATCGCCGAGGCATTTTAGATAAACCCATACCGAATAGAATTGTATTTGATAATTCTATCGTACTTAACCCGATTAATGAAATTCCCTTATATCAAGCAGTGAGTGATTATGTCAGACATTTTTATAACCTTGCGCAACAACAAAATAGATTTGGATTAGGGTTTTTAATGACATTATACCGCCGTCGCCTTACTAGCTCATTTTATGCCATTAAGAAATCTTTGGAAAGACGTTTAGAGGGTATCAGTATTACCGATGATGATTTAATGGATTTAGACGATGCAGACGATCACATTATAGAGGGATTAGAGGGTTATTTTCAAGCAACAGATCCAGCAGAAATTGAATATTTAGAAGCTATTTTACAACAATGTGAGCAAACGGGAGAAGATACCAAATTATCTCATTATTTGACTCTTTTACGGCAAGAATTGATGAATAGAGAAACAGTGATCACTTTTTTTCAATATACCGACACAATGGATTATGTAAGAGATACTTTAGTTCAATTATATGGCAATCAAGTGGCTTGTTATTCTGGAAGGGGAGGGGAGTTATACGAAAATGGTAGATGGAAGGTTGTTAAAAAAGAGGTGATTAAAAGGCTTTTCACAATGAATAATGAAGAATTAATAATTAATAATGAAAGGGGAATTAATAATAAACAATCTAAAATTAATGAGCAAAAATTGCCTAATATTAAGATTTTATTGTGTACTAAGTCGGCGAGTGAGGGGTTAAATTTACAAACTTGTGGGGTATTATTTCAGTATTCTTGCCCTTGGAATCCGATGCAAATTGAACAACAAATCGGGCGTTTAGATAGAATTGGACAAATTCACCCTACTATCCATATTCATAATTTTTACTATGATGGTACGGTAGAAGCAAAGGTATATCAGAAACTGAGATCTCGAATTAATGCTTTTGAGACTGTAGTGGGCAACTTACAACCCATTTTAGCACAAGTACCCACTTTTATTGAACAGGCAGTTATGGCTGCAGATCCAGAGGAAGAAGGAGTTTTATTAAGTGAGTTGGAGAATTTACTAGATAATCCCCCCATTCGTCCTGATTTAGAACAAATGACGGCAATAAATGTTTCGGCTGATTTACAGTTAGTCAACCAAAAAATACCACCCAATCCTCTCCCCCCTAAAAAAGTTGAACAAATCTTCACTCAATCTCGATGGTTGCAAAGTCAGGGTATTACATTTCAAGACAAGGACGATGATGAAACGCTACTATGGCATCTGGAAGACTGCTCTTTGAGCGATCGCATTTGGCTATTAACTTGGAAAACCCAAACCTATCACGTTACCTTTTACCCTGAAGTTTACGAGGAATATCCCTCTGTTAAATTAATGTCGTTAGGTGAGCCTCTTGTGGAAAAACTACTTTCATTAGTATAAATGCAATTACAAAATAAATCTTAACATAAATGTCCGAGCTGAAGCACGTATCTGATACTGTTGGGGAAAGCAATCATTATGGTAATTGAGCGTAATTCGAGAAGATTGTTTAGTACATAAATTATAGATAAGGAAGTAAAGGGATAACCAAGTAATACATGGAATAAGGGTTCTGAAGACGAGTCGGTTTGGTAACAAACTGGCTTAGTTTAACGCCTAATAGTTAAGTTGTAAAAATCTCTCTGATTAACCAGTAATTTGCATATCTATTTAAAACTACTTGAATGGCATCAGTTATACTAACTTCTAAATCATTTTGATTAATTGCTACAATCATTTTATAAATTAATTCAAAAATAACTCTACCCTCTTTATTTATTGTCAAAAATTGACCATTATTTGTGTAATTTAATTGCTCGATTCTATTCCTACCCCCTGTAGCAGTGATTTCTCCTTCTTTTTCATCTCTTAATAAATAAAATTTAGTGTGAGGAGAAGAAACAACTAATTCATTGAAATTCCTGATTCTATTGGTAAAAGCTGAACCACCAATATTGAGAAAACCCACAGCTAATTTAACATTCTCTCGAATAATTAATAAATTTGAAGGAAGTATTCTGTTTCCTAAAGCTAAATGATCTAATTCGATCCTTGAATCATAGCTTGTAAATGCCTCCATAATTCTTACTAATTTACCATACTCATCATCATCAGTAATAATATAAGGATTGTGATAATTGTCAGCAATTAAACGTTCATTTTCTTCTAGGTAATTTAAAATGGTGTTTTCTACAGATATAAGTACATTATTTTCTGAAGATTTCTGTTTAATATTATTAATTTTTGTTGTGTTTTTATCTTCCATTTCAAGAGTAAGATTAAATTCTTCGTTTTCCTCTTCTAATTGACTTTCAACATTAACATTAATTTGGTTTTCTGGTATTAATAATACTACGTTATTATCAGTTAATAAAGGTTGGCAAATATGGGCAATTTGCCTTAAAGCATTTTCTAAGCTAACTAATCTTTCTTCTACAGAGATATTGTTTTTAGATGGTAATTCTTCGGGTAAAGGTAAGTTTAAAACTCGATAATGATAATAGTCTGATGCTTTATTAATTACTTTTCTGATGGAAGATTGTCTCAAAATTACTTGTAAATCTTGGGGTTGAAATAATGTCTCTAAAGTTGTGCCTATTTTTTCGCATTTCATTGCTAACATTCTTCTTAATTCATCCGCCGAAGGAGTTTGTAAAATTAGTTGATTAATAGATAATCTGTCAATGGTAGAATCATCAAAATACCCCTGAAAACTTTGCCAACGATCCGGGAAAAGATTAACTACAATTAAGGAATGGGGAACATGGGTTATAATTTCCCTTAAAGCATTGCCAAAACTGGTGAGAATATCGGGTTGATGAATAAGATATTCAAGTTGATCAAAGATAATAATTAATGGTTCATCAAGGGTGGACAATTGCCCAAATAAACGGATTCCTTCTAAGGCAAAATCTTCTCTGCTAAGATTATCTTCTTGCCAATTATTTAAGCCTATATCCTCACAAATTTGACTGTCTAATTCATTGCCTGTTAACCATCTTCTGATTTTATCTTTGATATTAGGATCTCTATAGCTACAATATTTGATGATACCTTTAAGAATATTGGGTGCGTAACCACTAGCAGAATAATTACTTTCCCACCATTGAGTTATTTTAATTTCTATATATCGCCAATTATCCCTATTTCTTTGAGTATTTTCTCCTCCTAATCGATCGTATAAAATTAGGCTATCATTTTGTAACTGTTGAATTATTTGCTCTAGTCTTTGGGTTTTATCTTCCTGTTGAATCAATTTTAAGATATTAGTAAAAACATGAGCTAAAAGTAAATCTAATTGGGTGCGTTGGCTACCTTCGATGTCAACTCTTTGGGCAAAACTTTCTAATATCCTTGAGTAAATGTGGTGCATTACGGAGTTAGCATTGTTAGGTTGACGCACATATAAGAGGCGATTGGTTATTAATGTGGCTTTGGCTAACCGCATCATCAGGTGAGTTTTTCCACTTCCTGCTTCTCCGAGTATCAATGCACCCCGACTCTGTTGGTTTTCTCTATCTTGCTTGATTTCTTCCACTAGGGATTTTAGGTGATAGAATTGGCTTCTGTATATATGTTCAAAGTCTAAATGATTTTGATAGGGATCATCTACACGACTGCTACTAAAGGGATTTTTTACTGATGGTGTTGTTACAATTTGTTCGACTGCCATAGGTGTATTATTTTCTATTTGAGAGTGAGAAGTTAGGTATAAGTATAATTGTAAGGTAAATTGTGCATCATAACGAGCGCGATGGGCTTGAACCCTTTGAAAATAAAGATTATCCACTTGCAGGAAGAATCTACGGCAGAGGTTGCCTAGTTGATAACTGTTGAGGTTGGGGTGTTGTTTTTGTGCTAATTCAAGAGTGCAAATAAATTGTGCTTGAGGTAATTGTTGGCGGTATCGGCGGAAACTATTTTTAAGAATAGTTCGATCGTGTTTAGCTTTGTGACAGATAATGGTTTTATTCGGCAAGATGTTTTGTAAGTCTTTGATGATTTTTGTTAGAGGTTTTTGATTTAGTCGATTTGTTGTACTGCCCCTTGTGATGACGAAGGCTTCATAAACTAGCTTTCCGTCTTGGTTGATAATAGCTATTTCTCTAAGGGTGTCGCTTCCTTCAGTATCGATGACAATAAAATTCATTATAATTATAAAATTGCGAAGTTCTAAGCTAGTTTGCATTTAAGTTGTCTGGTTCAGACAGGGAATAAGCAATAGGCATTCTTGTAAGCGTTTGAGTTGTTTTCAAGAATTAAGAAAAAATATCAGTTAAATGCGTCTTAGCCTATTAATTTTAGTCGTTGTAAATGGTGCTACGATGACCAATTCTTACTACCAAAATAATTAATTCATCATCCAGAATTTGACATATAATTCGATAATCTCCGACTCGATAACGCCATAATCCACGCTTATTACCTTGTAAGGCTTTTCCAAATAAACGAGGATTGTTTAATATTGCTATTTGTTCTTTTAAGTAAAGAATTATCTTTTTTTGCGCCAATTTATCCAGTTTTTTTAATTCCTTCCCCGCCCGTGAATCAATGCTAATCTTCCAAGTCAAAACTTTTCTCCCATTCATCAAGGGTTAGATAAGATTCGGGATTATCTAAACGATATTCTGCATCTCTTACATCTTCTAAATCTTCTAAATAAGAAATAATTGCTTCTTGTAATAATTCATCTTCTTTTAGCCCTAACTCTATTGCTAAAACTCTATAACGACTTTCGATATTCGGGCTTAAGTTGACAGTCATCATAAACTATAGTTTTTATAACTTTTATAATTTTTATAACTTATTATCCCATAAAAAAAGAAAGACTGAACAAGAGTTAGACGATTTTAGTATAAAGGTTCTTTAGTAAATCTTAACTACTTCTCCAAAAGGAAATTTATCAGTATCTAATCCCCCTGGTACAACTACCCATAAAACTGGTAAATTCGGTTTGTCTCTGGGAAAATCTCCATAACCGTCTGTTAGATAAACACAAACTCCTTGTAAGCATAAGTCTCTGGTTTTTTCTACTTGTTCAAAAAAGGGAATAAATGATGTACCACCACCACCAATAGGCTTGGGAATATCATCGTTAGCTTTTAGTTCATAACCGCCGTAAATGTTCGCATCGGCATAATATAATTGGCACTGAAGATGAGGATATGCCCCTAATATTCCCTGTAATTCACTACAAAATAAATTCATCTGATGATCTGATATTGAACCACTTGTATCAATACAAACATATACTTGCACTGATTCCCCTGCTAAAGTATCTAAATATAAACCACGAGAGATAAAACGACGATCAAACCCTTGAAAATCCGTCGGAGTTTGCACTAAATAACGCCAAAGATAAGTACGCCAATCAATTTGTGCTGATTGTAATTCTTTGAACTGCCTTTCCATCCCCGCAGGTAATTTACCCTGATTAGCCGTTCGAGCAACAATATTCGCTTGTTGCATAGCATTCTGCCAATGGGCTTTTAATTGGGCTTGTTTATGTTGTTCGATCACGAAGTGGCGCTGCGCGAGCGAACATGTTAATTCTGCTTCTAAATTACTATTATTTTTATTTACCGAAGAATTTTTTTGAGTCTTATCCCTATTATTACCAGATTCATTAATAGTTTCTTGCTGATTATTCCCCTTATTATTAGCAGATTTATAGATCGTTTCTTGTTGATTATTCTCCTCGTTGTCAGAATCGGAAAGAGGTTGATTAAGTAAATCTGGCATTAACAGACTAGGTTTAGATTCATCAGGCTGTTGTAAAAGTAATTCGTAAATCTCCTCAACGCTTTTTGTTTCCCATTCAGGTTTATGGATTCCATTGGGGGGTAATTCATAATTTTTATCCTCAGCGATTAAACCGTTAACCACTATATCACAGGCAATATTCCATAACTCACATTCTCGATGGTGTCGGCGAGTGGTATGTAATAAAGCCATGTGCAATATTTCATGTAAAATTAAACCATCTTGTTGGGCTGTCGGTAAAGAAATCAGATATTCAGGATGATAAAAAACTGTTTTACCGTCTGTGGCGGCGGTATCAAGGGCATAACTGGCTTTAAACTGGGCAAATAGGGCTAAGGTTGCAAAAAAGGGCGATTTTACCCTCATTCTTAACCTTGAAGCACTGATTATTTCTTCATCTTGTGACGTTTGTTTAATCATTAGTATTTTTCCTCTTTATTTAAGTTGATTAAACTCTTCTTCTGTAATGCCTAACTGACTTAAAATTTCCTTGAATAACCAACCACCAATTTCTGCATCACCATGAATAGGAATTGTTGTTGCCCTTCCGTCAATATGTTGCCAACGGGCATGACTGCCTTTTTGACGAACTTTTTGAAAACCTAATTTTTGTGCGACTTTTTCGATCGCGCGGAGCCACTTCGTGATCGTTTTTACAAAACTTAGGCATGAGCGACAACTTTTATTTCAACATCATTAGGTAATATTTTTCCTTGCTCAAGATATTCTTCTTGAATCATTGAGAAAACATTATTTAACTCACTTCTTGCTTCCTCTTCACTTTCACCCCAACCATGACAACCCTTAATTGCTGGAACATAAGCGACAAAAGTATTGTTATCATCAGGTTTAACTATAATCGTATAATCTGTCAATGACTTCATCGTTTTAGATAATTTATTTAAGGTTGACTATATATTAAAGATAACAAGAAGTGAACCGTTATCTTGAAAAAAACTCTACATCATTCCCACTAAATCACGGAAATGTTTAAAGAATTTTTGTAACTCCTTATTTTCTTTAATCAATTTACCTAACGCCCCAATTTCTCCCTTAACTCGCATTTGACGAATTAAATCCACTGCAAATAACTGCACCCATTCCTTTGTTGCCTTTTGACTTAACCATTCAAAACCATTTAACCCCTCATCGGCATTTTTCCCCCTAATGGCAAGGGCGATGGTGGTAGCATAACGAGTAGATGCTTCTGAAGGAAAGCCGATTTTTTGCCCTTTACCGCTTAAAATCTCGTCAATATCAGGTAAATTTTGATATAAAGCCACAAAAGCATTAAACTCCGCACTCGCACCCTCTCCCACCGCAGGAGTAATATCTATTTGATTAAAATGTAACTTATTCGCCATTTCCCATGTGCGAGGAGAAGCCCAAGCATGACTTTTAATATCTAGTTTATGTAATAATTCGCTACGGTAGCTTAAAAAAGCGATAATTTGTTCATGAAAGTTATTTTTCAGGGCATAAACCTTAAAACTATCAAAATCAACAGTTACCTCCAAATGTAAAAAACGATTAGCTAAAGGGGAGGGCATTTCAAATATACTCGCTCTATCTTCCTTACGATTACCTGCTGCCCAAATAAACCAACCTTCAGGCACTTCATAAGCCCCCACTTTCCGATCTAAAATTAACTGTTGTGCCACTTCCTGCATGGTAGGCGGCGCCATATTTAACTCATCTAAAAAGAGAATACCCTTACCATCTTGGGGCAAAAAATCGGGGGGATACCATGTAGAAATACCTTGTTTTTTAGTTCTTCCTGCCACTGCTACGGGTAAACCTCTTAAATCAGTGGGGGCAAGTTGAGACAAACGTAAATCGATAAAATCGAGATTATTTTCTTGGGCGACTTGGGCAACAATGCTGGATTTACCTATACCTGGTGCGCCCCAAATCATCGTACTAATTTGTAATTGGTTTTTAACCAGTTTGTTTAAATATTCTTGGAGGTTAGCAGGTGTCATTTATATATTTTTAGTGAGTAGTGAATAAATTTACTCGTTATGGCGTTTGAGTAGCATCTGTACTAAACGCGCTTGTGATTTGCGTTCGCTGTATCAGTTAAACCTTTCGGAAAAGACAAGGCTGAAACCCTTGATATCCGCTACCAATTTGGTGTACCAATAAAACCTTACTTAAACTGGTACAATTTTTAAGATACAAAAGTTCACAAAAATTAACATTTGAAACTGTTGCTCTGAGGGAGTTTTAGCCAAGTGCGTTGTTTTTCGCACACTTGCTACTCAAAGGCCAATCAAAATAGTTTTTGAATTATCAAAAATTATAGTGTAATCACTAAAAATTAAGTAGTTTTTAGTGATTACACTATGACGAATCATCTCATACCCCATAGAAATAACAATATCTTTTGAGAGAAAATTGCAAAACATATTACTTAGGGAATTTTCAAATGTTTTTTCATAATTACAAATATTTTCTTCAGCTCCTTTACTCATCTCTGTTTTTAAATAGTCAATATATTGACTTTCATTAGGAGTTGTTGTTACTAATATAAAAGTAATAATACTAAAAATCCAGTCTTTCTTTTCTAAAAATTTCATTTTTTTACCACTACATTATTCAATAGTTAATAATTTACGGAAACATTATTAGTAAGTTTAAATGTTTGTATGGTCATAATAATTTATCTCACAAGATATTTAGTATTTTTAAAGATTAAATAATTAATAGTACGATGATCGATTTGACGCAAACGATTTTGACCTCTTTCTATTTCTAAATCAATGGCACTACTTCTGCCCATCTCATTATTAATCTCTAATAAATAACCGATTAAAGTTCTTTCTTCTCCTTTGTTTAATTCCTTACTAATTTTTTTTAAATTTTTCTCTATTTGTTCATAAGTAAGAGGATTTCCTTCTTCATCTTTAATAGCAGTTAATAACTTATTTTTAATATCATCTTGTTTAACTTGTTTGTTAAAATTAACCGTAAATATTTGTTGTCCAATATTCGCTAAAATATTATTAACTTCTGTGCGAGTAATATATTTTTCTATTTGATATTGACTAGCTGAATACATCTCTAAAACTAAATCTTTATCTATATTTGATTCTACTCCTTTATCACTAACAACTTTAATGGTTTTAGAGTTAACTTTAACTACTTGATAATATTGAATTTCTGCTAAATGCTCACCTACTTCAATTTTCTCAACATTGAGATTTCCTTTTAGTGTAATTGCAGGTTTGATAATGGGTTTTTGAGATACATTTTGTTCTGTCATGGTTTAATTCTCCTGTAAATTTTATGTTTTTTATTTCTATTTATTTATCCAGTTGATTTCGTAAATTTATGCAGAGGTAAGAAAAATATTTTTAAAATATTTATAACCTATGAATATAGCAAATTATATTAATTTTATCATAGGTTTTTACTTTAGCAATTAACATATCGAGTAGAAGAAGCCATACCTCTAGGAAAATAACGGGCGACATTCATTCCTATATAATTTTGTTTATCTTCTGCTATTTCTCCTTCAAAACAATATCTTTCATTACCATTGGTGATAACTCCTGAAAAATCCCAAGAGTGAATACGATAAACTTGTTTGATAATTCCCCTGTAAACGGCAAAGGCATAATCTGCATTTTCTCGACGCTCTCTTAATACCCAATTTCCTCTTGTAATGTTATAAAGTTCTTCAGAAGATAAATCGGGAGAATAAGTTCTATTAATACGAAATAAAATTGCTGATTCGCTAATATTTAGATTATCCGAAAATGAAGGTAAATTTTGCATATTTTGATGATTATTTTCTTGTTGATTAAACTGATTATTAGGTGGATTTATTCCTGCTCGATAATAAGCCCATCTTTCGTTATAACCAAGAGCTTGAGCGATAATTTTTAATTTTTCTAAATCTAGTCTAAATTCATTTCTAATTTGATAATAAACCCAAGATTTTTGATGATTTCTAAGTTGTTGTTCTGTTAATAATAGAGCTAATTCTTCTTCAAAATTTAAAGGATTAGTATTAATTGTTTCTTGAGAATTTACTTCTGTTAATTCATTTTTATCTAATGTAGATAAATTATATATATCTTCTAATTTTTGATGAACTTGAGTGAGAAAAATAATGTCCATTGCCGCATATTTTACCTGTTTTTCTGTTAAAGGACGAATTGCCCAATCGCTTCCTTGTTCATTTTCTTCTATGGTAAAACCACACAAATAACTCGCCAAAGTTTTTAATTGTCTGTTAGGTGTTCCTAATACTTCTAAGGATAGTTTTCGAGATAAATTATAGGTACAAAAAATATTATTTACTCTATCTCTACCACCTAAAAATCTTAAATCATAAGGAGCATTATGAAAAACTTTTTGGATATTTTCATTAACCATTATTGTTTGAATAAAGTATTCTATTAAATGATTTTTATCTAATAAATCTAAGAGATAAACTGATTCTCCTGTCAAATCATTTGGGTTTGCAGTTATTTGTAATAGGGATAATCTTTTAGTGGGTTTATCCCAGTCGGCTGTTTCAGTATCAAGCCAAATAGTAGAATATTTACTAAATTGATCAATGGTTTGTTTGATTATTTTTTCATCTTCTAAATATTGATATTTTATTACATTTTCTTTGATTTCTAAATCTCTTTCTTTTTCTTCTATAATTTCTAGGCAAGGAGATGAAATTTCTATTGTTTTTGATTCTGGTAAAGTAGTCAGTTTTTCATTATCTTGCTCTAATTTTTTAGAGGCTAATTGGGTATATATTCCTGTCGAAATTCCTGTAATGATACCGATTATTTTTAAAGAATTAGACTTGATAAAAAAGCCCATGAGAAGAATTAATAAGCTACTACCAATGCCGATAATATTAATAGTGGTTTGGGAGTTCGTTGTATTTTTGGTCATGATTATGATTAATAATTTAGTTTGCTTTTGTCTTGTCTATATATTTATCCAGTTGGTTTAATGATTTTATGCAATGAAAGTAAAAATAAATCCCCCTTAATCAGAGGGAATTTAGATTGAAGGCAATATTACCTAGAATATCCAAGGAATCGTCTCAATATCTTTCAATAAAGTATCGAAGTCTGCGATTGTGATGTCAGTTGTGTTTAAAAGTTCAATTATGGTTTCAAAGGATGTTTGTTCTTTTGTTTCAAGGGGTAAAAGAGAAACAGAACGATATCTGATAATAGGTAAATCCGCACATTCTTTGTAAATTTTGAAATATTTTTTGAGAAGGAAATAAATAAACATTAATGTTGCTTTTTTTTGTTCCCTTTCTTGAAAAGTATCATCATCCTTCATGTTAGTAATACCCATATAAAATGTCTCATGGGGTTGAATAACAATGACTAATTTATTATCTTTTTCAGCTATTTTTAATAAATCATAATTGCAACCATTCCAAAAAATTTTATCGAATGCAGTTATTTGCACTGGAATTGAAGAATAAAATTGGGGTAAAGTCTTAGGATTTTTCGTGATTAAACCAAATTCATTGAAAATGACGAAACTAGAAAAACTAAAACTGCTAATAGGGTTTCTGACGAATATTTCAAAGTCTGAGCCAAAATAAAAAGGCGGTTTATAATCTTGATAACATTCTTCCATCGCATCGACAATCAGTATTTCTTTATCCTCATATTGATCAAATACACAAGCATCCATAATGGCTGTATCACGATTATAAATTTTTAAAGATGTAAATACTGAACAAAAATAGGGAATTACTTGTTGTTGTTCACATAATACAGTAAATTTTTTAATGAGGTTAGTTGCTGCTTTTCTGGGATTAATGTTTTCAGGAAAAAAGTGGCTAAATAATTCATAGCATTGCTCTTCATTTGTTAATAGTTGACCCGTATTTACTAATCTCTCTAGATCTACAATCCAATAGTCGTTTAGGTCATCTTCTTTTTGTTTCTTTAACAAAACAGCACCTTCGAGAGCTTCTTGATAATAGGTATTATCTGGTTCTAGTTCGATAGCTTTAGTATAATCAGACATTGCTTTTTCATGTTCTTCTAATTCACTATAAGCGCAACCACGATCATAGTAAAAATAACCAAGATTAGGGTATATTTCAATGGCTTTATTATAGTCAGCGATCGCCTTTTGATATTCTCCTAGCTCATTATAAGCATTACCACGACTATGATAGGTAAAACCAAAAATGGGATATAGTTTTATGCTTTGAGTAAAATCAGCGATGGCCTTTTCGTATTCTCCTAGCTCATTATAGTCAATACCACGACTATAGTAAGTAAAACTAAAACTGGGATCTAGTTTAATGGCTTTATTATAATCGATAATCGCCGTTTCATATTCCTGTAAGTTACTATAGACAATGCCACGAAGATAATAACCGTTGGCTTCGTTTGGTTTTAATTCAATAATCTTGTTATAATTTGCGATCGCCTTTTCATACTCTCCTAAATTCTTATAAAATTCACCAAGATTCTTGTAAGCATCAGTATAATTAGGGTCTAGTTCAATGGCTTTAGTATAATCCGAGATTGCTTTTTCATCTTCTTCTAATTCACTATAAACCCAAGCACGATCACAGTAAATAGTGGCATTATTAGGATCTAACTCAATAGCTAGATTATGAAGTATGATGGCATCCCCATAATTTTCAGATTCCGTTAATTGTTCTGCCTGAGAGATTATGGCTTCTAACTTTTTGGTGATAGGAGAATTATTATTTTTAGTCATGGAATGATTTACTCATTAATTTTTTGTGTCTATATATATATCAAGTCGATTTAGTGATTTTATGCAATGACAGGGAAAAAATATGGGAATGAATCTCAGATGATCTAAGACACATTTAACTTACATTTTCTTGTAATCATCAAAAAACTTAAAACTTTTAACAGTTGTCTTGCTTTTGCCACAGCTCGATCTGTAAACTTCATAAATAAATATTAACGACAAAGTGCATAAATCTTCAAAATGAACAGGATAAATAAGTAGAACCAAAATAACCAAGAAATTCTTATTACTTGTATCTATATTCAACCATTCACATAAAAGTTAATACATTTACCTAAAATGAACAAATTTATTCTTGAACCCACTGACGAAAATTTAGAACGTCTAAAAAAAATTAAAGGAACAAAAGTTTATTGGCACACCGCAGATTTTTTTAGATTTGACTCTAGTATTAGAGATGAATTATCGATTATTTTTGATGATTATATGGATATTTTTTTTGAATGGAAACCTACTGATAAAAATGAATTTTCCATCGCAAGAATGATTGTGAAAGCGGCAAGAAAGAATAAAATTTCCCCCCAAGACTATCGAGATCAATTCGAGAATTATATAACAGTAATTTGGACTCCTGTCTGTCTATGGCGAAAGGACGAATTTGGAAAAATAAGTTATTCGCTAAAAAGCAATTTATAGTTAAAAATCAAGAAATAATTTTGAGCTAATTTAAAGGTGAAATAATCCATTCTGTATATTGATCTCTATTATTAATAATATTGACTACTGATTGATTTGTATGAAGACGATAAATTAGATTACGAAAAAAATAAGGAGGAATAAAACAATTGTAAAAATCTGGATCTTCTATTATTTTACTATGAATTTCTGGAAAACTAATTTCAGTGTTATTCTGCAAAATATTCGCTAATTTGTCTTTAAAAACATTTATGTCAGGAAAACAGTGAATTAAACCTATATTGTTTAAAGTAAGACAATTATTTAATATTTTATATCTCTGCATATCTAATAATAATTCTTGTCTTGAAATAGTCTTAAATTGTATAGTTAAATCCCCAGATATTGCATCTTTATATAATTTTTTATAGGTAAAAAGATAATGTAAATCTTCCAGTGTTAACTTATGATGAATGCACCTTTTAGAAGCAGGTTTAAATAAACTTTGATAAATTTCTGCACCCATTCCCCTATCTGGGGTTGTAAAATTTCTAATCAGGATTAATTGGGTACATTTATTTTGATTAAACACATTTTGACATTGTCTCATTAAAGCAGTAAAATTACTCGCATTAGGAGTATTATTAACAATAAAACCTTTTGTATCCCTCGTTTTTGGACAAGTAAAAGTAAATCCTTTTGAGGCGTTTACCCCTGATAAAAATTGACAGTTAATATTTTCTATACCTAAACACTCTAAAATATATCTAAACATTTCTAAAAATTCTTCGTCACTGTGATTTAAGATAGTTGTTAACTCTTTTATTCCTTCTTGATTTTCTTCAAATACTTGATCCCATTTTTTTAAAAAATCTGGACGATTATCTCCATTATCATCTGGTTTTTTTCTTGGGATTTTTTCTATATATTCACTAAATAATTTACCGCCTAAATTTAAGGCATTTCTGAGATTTATTCTTTCTCCTAAAGCATTATCTGTTAATTTTTTTTTCTCTAAAGGATAAATAGCAGAATTAGGTTGAGCATTACATTGAAGATGGAGAGGTTTAAGGCGATTAATCCATAATTTTTCAGCTTCTTCGATAGTTATATCATCAAGAAAAACGCTTTGATTGATACGAGCTAAATCTGATTGAAGCATAGTTCTTTTATAGGTTTGCCAATTGTCTGTAGTAATACTAATTAACAGTAAAAAATTGACTAAACGTTCATTATGAAAGGTAGTGTTAACGTTAAAAACGTTACTAAAAGCTCTTTCAATTTGATCAAAACAGATAATAATAGGTTTAGTGGCATCGCCAATTCTACCAAAATTACTTAAAATTCCCCTTGCTAATTTTTCACTATCAATGGATTTATTTAATCCTAAAATTTGTAAATCTTCTTCGTCTAAATCTTCCCCTTTTAACCAATCACAAGCTAAATCATAATTATCTGTGGTTAATTCATATAAGGCAGTAAAAAATTTTTTTGCCTCTACAATTCCCGCAGGATAACTATTTTTTAAATGACGAATAAAAACTCTTTTTTCCCCTAGTATTTTGTCAATTAAGTCAGAAGAATGGAATATTGGTAAACCTTTTAACCATAGCTGTAGTTGCGATTTTGTTTCCCCTTCAGGTATTTGCATCAAACTGGTGACAGTATATTGTAAAGTATGTCTCCAAAAATAACGATAATCTTCGATAGGTTGAATATAAACAAAGTAAGCTGAGGAATTTAATTTATCTTTTAAACGCCCTAGTAAATGGCTTTTTCCACATCCTGCATCTCCTGTTAATAAAATTGTTTTTGTTTGTCGAAATTTATCTTTGATGAGTAGTTTTAATTGATATTCAATGTGATTAAATGCGGATTGATGAATGGAGTCAACGTTTTCTTGATTATGTTTTTCAAACCAAAAATTACCATAGGTGACATCATCAAAAGGATTAGGAATAATTCCTTCTTTTACTTTTAAATCTAATAATTTAGTTTCTAAATCTGACATTTTTTCTACCTCTTAATAAATCAATTTTTACCATTACTTTTACTTAACGATTAAATAAAAAATCGGATAGCTAATACTTTCGGGAATGCCAGAGTCATATTCTTCGGAGGTATATTGGGAAGCATCCACTAGACGGCTAAGGGAGATTTTATTCTCTTTCTGTAATCTAAATATCATACTATTTAACTCATGTCTCTGCAATAATCTTAATATTCATAAAAACACTTTATCTAAAGTAGCAAGAGAAAAATATTTTTGTCTTAACAATCAATTTCAAATATAATATAACATTATTTAATATATAATAAATACAAAAATAAAACTGAATACAAATCATGTCCTATAATCTCAGTAAATCAACCTTAGAGAAAGAATTAGAAGCCATTTGCATTCCTCGTCATCCAATATGGAATAATTGGGGTTATCAAAAAGTACAGGAATATATAGAGGAAAAATTAAGCTGTTGCGGAAAAGTTGAAAAACATATTTTCCCTAGCATCCAAATGGATGGATGTAACCTAATCCTAAAAATTGAAGGAAATAATCCCAAATTAACACCGATTCTCATTGGCGCTCATTATGATGGTGTACCCGATACTCCGGGGGCAGATGATAACGGCACTGCGGTAGTTGCTTTACTTAAACTAGCCGAAATTTTCTCCCAACAATCCTTGAATCGCTCTCTGTGGTTAGTAGCATTTGATCAAGAAGAATGGGGCATGAGGGGAAGTCAAGCCTTAGCACAACAGTTGAAACAGCAAAAACAACCTTTGAAATTAATGATTTCTTTGGAAATGTTAGGTTTTACCTGTGAAACTCAAAATTATCCTCAACCTGAAATGTATCAGTTATTCGGTAGTAAAGGAGATTATTTAGCGCTGGTTGGCAATCAGGAAATGTACTCATTGTTACAGGAAATGAATGAAATTTTCAGTCGTCATCTACCGACAAGACTTCTGTGTGTGTCTGACAGGGGAGATAGTTTTCCCGAAATTCAACTTAGTGATCATTCTCCCTTCTGGGAATTTGGTTATGATGCCTTGTTGTTAACAGACACCGCTTTTTTACGAAATCCTAATTATCACAGACATAGTGATACTATTGCTAGTCTTGATTTAGATTTTTTTGCCAAAGTTGTGGAAGGATTGATTTTAGTGACAAAACACTTAACTGACAGCTAAATTAATCCTAATGAATAACAATGGAAAAAAACTTTCCAACCATCAAGATAAGCCATACTATTTACTCCTGAATATTTGATGAACTAACTAGAATTCATTTTTTTCAATCTCTTTGTATTGAACCATAGCCCATCCCTCTTTGTAACCTAAAGCGGATGCAATTTCTTTTAATTGTTCTAAGTTGAGAATAAATTTTTCTTTCATACGATAATATACCCACATTGGCTTATAGTTTTTCTTTTTTTGTTCCGATAATAAATTTTGTAATTCCAACTCAAATTTTTCGGAGTCGCAAACTAATTTATCCGACACACTCACGGGAGTATTGGGATTTTCTTTTACTGCTAAGCGAACAGAATTATCGAGATCAGCACTTTGATTTGCTAATTTTCCTTGTTTGATGTTGATATATGCCGCACTTCTAACAAAGTTATTTCCATCTTTAACTAGATAACTAAGAGTATTATCTGGAGTTTTAGGATTTTGAGCAATGGCATAACGTAGTAACCAAGAGTGAGAAAGAAAATTATTTTCTAAATGAGAGACTTCTACGTAAGGGCTGAAAAATAGAATAAAATGTCCGAAATCAGGGTACATCTCCTTGCCTAAAGACTCTACAGGATAATTTTTCGGATTAGGTTTTTTTTCCCGTCTTTTTGCTAGTTCCCGTCTTGCTACTTTTAATATCTCAATAAGCGAATTGGAAGGATCTTTCCCCGCATCGTACATATCCTGAATTAAATTTTCCAAGTCACGAATATAAAAAATAATTCTCGGATCTTCTTTTAGTTCCTCAAAATCATAGCAATCTATTCCTCCACCTCCACGACAGTTAAAATTTTTTATTACTTTGTCTAAATGATCTTTTGTTCCTAATAAATCATATGCCAACATCCAGATATCATCATTTAATGGAATATTTGGATTTCTTAGAGCTTTTAAGCCAATTTCTTGATCATCATCGTTAATTAGTTCATATAATATATCTGTCGGAGTATAGCGACTTCGTGCTATTCTTCTAAGAGCCAATGATGTAAAATAAGAAAGAAATTTTAAATCTTGTAAACAAAAAGCAATTGATTTCGCCCAAGGCTCCTTTGCCCATTTGTAGAGTATCCCTTGTCTATCTAAATCTACCACAATATCGCTTTTAGATTCAGGAACTACTAAAGCAGATTGTTCTAATGCTTTTTTGATCGCATTTTCAATATTGTCCATTTTGCCATTCCAGTTAACATGAAGTTTAGCTTCTTGGGCTATGAGAGGGTTTTTATGGTTTGCTAACTTGTTTAAATGTTCGAGGGTATTAAGGTTTTTTGCTACTTCTAAACGAACATTTTGAGAGAAATCAGTAGCCAATTTTTCTAATAGAGTTATAGGGGTATTAAGGTTTTTTGCTACTTCTAAGCGAACATAATACTTAGAATCAGTAGCCAATTTTTCTAATACAGTTACAGGAGTATTCGGGTTTTTTACTACTTCTAAGCGAACATAATACTTAGAATCAGTAGCCAATTTTTCTAATACAGTTATAGGGGTATTAGGGTTTTTTACTACTTCTAAGCGAACAGAATACTCAGAATCAGTAGCCATTTTTTCTAATAGAGTTACAGGGGTATTAGGATTTTTTGCTACTTCTAGGCGAACAGAATACTCAGAATCAGTAACCAATTTTTCTAATACAGTTACAGGGGTATTGCAGTTTTCTCGTACAATTTTGGGGATATTTTCTTTTGTTAAATAATAGTAGCTTTTACTTTTTTCTATCTTCCCGACAGAATACAATGCTCCTTCCTGTTTTAAGTCGCTAGGAAATTTAACGTTTAATTTTGAATTGTAACCTTCGGAGATAACTCTTACCTTTAAATCTTTCCCATCCTTATAGCACACCAAGATAATTTCTGACTGACTTTCAACATTTATGTTTTCTGTTTCAGTGGTAGAGGGATTAGTGGTTTTTGTGTCTGTCATAATTCTTAGAGTATTTTATTAAAATATATCATTTATTGCTATAGATATATCCAGCTCATATTTACATTTTATGCAAAAACTAAAAAAAGGGGCGTTGGTGATTTCAAGTTGATTGTGCTTCCTCAGAGTTACTATTGAAGCTAAATAAATACCTCCTAGAAAATTTATTTTTCTTTTATCATAACTATTGTAGAGAGTCTGATTTTTTGAGATTACTTTAATATTGCAAACAGGAAAAAATAATTAAGAAAACGTAAAGAATAAAAAAAGGTTTACAATAAGTATATTAAATTATAAAGATTCAAATATAACATTTAGGATTGGAAATTAACCTTTTAACTTTTTAGATGAATAGTTTTAATAACTCTATTTCAAAAACAACCTTTTCTTTAACAACCCCTTTATATTACGTTAACGGTTTACCTCATATCGGTAGTGCCTATACTACTATGATTGCTGACGTTATCGCTCGTTGGCAAAGACTTTCTGGTAATGAAGTCTTATTTGTAACTGGTACAGATGAACACGGACAAAAAATTCAAGGCACGGCTGAAGATAGTGGTGTTGCACCTCAAGAACATTGCGATCGCATAGCAGATAGTTTCAGTGATTTATGGGCAAAACTCAACATACAATATGATAGATTCAGTCGTACCACAGCAAAAAATCATGGTGTGATAGTCAAAGAATTTTTTGAAAGAGTTTACGCACAAAACGATATATATCTTGATCAACAACAAGGTTGGTATTGCGTTGCTTGTGAAGAATTTAAAGAAAAAAGAGAACTATCAGAAGATGGTTACTGTCCGATTCATACGAATCTCAAAGCTGAATGGCGAGATGAACAAAATTATTTCTTCCGTCTTTCTCGTTATCAAAGTGCATTAGAAAAACTTTATCAATCAAATCCAGATTTTATTCAACCAGAAACAAGACGTAATGAAGTCTTAAATTTTGTGAAACAAGGTTTACAAGATTTTTCCATTTCACGGATAAACGTTTCTTGGGGGTTTCCCATACCTAATGATCCCAGTCATACTATATATGTATGGTTCGATGCTCTTTTAGGGTATATTACCGCTTTATTAGACGAAAATGAAGAACCTACCCTTGAAAATGCGTTAAAAAAATGGTATCCCTTTAATTTACACCTCATCGGTAAAGATATTTTGCGTTTTCATGCCGTTTATTGGCCGGCAATGCTCATGTCAGCGAATTTGCCTCTACCACATCAAGTATTTGGTCATGGATTCTTGACAAAAGACGGTCATAAAATGGGAAAAACTTTAGGAAATACCCTAGATCCATTTATTCTATTAGATAAATATGGTTCAGATGCTGTACGTTATTATTTTCTCAAAGAAATCGAATTTGGTAAAGATGGTGATTTCAATGAAACCCGTTTTGTGAATATTCTTAATGCAGATTTAGCCAATGATTTAGGAAATTTATTGAATCGCAGTTTAGGAATGTTAAATAAGTATTGTGGTGGAATTTTACCGCCTATTTTAGGAAAAAATATTCCTGATGAAAATACTGTTAAACAAATTGCTAACGTTATAACCTATCGTTTTCCTGAAGGTTATAAATCCTATAAATTTGATTTAGTCTGTGAAGATGTCTTAATTTTAGTCCGCAGTTGTAATAAATTTATTGATGATAGTGCACCTTGGAGTTTATATAAAAAAGGAGAACAAAAAGAAGTCGAAAAAATCCTTTATATCTTATTAGAATCTGTGAGATTTTCCGCTTTTATTCTAGCTCCTATTATTCCAAATATTAGTAATAAAATCTATAATCAATTAGGTTATAATTTTGATTTTAACAAAAAAGATTTAGGGGTTAAAACATTTATAGATAAAGGTCATTTTGAATGGGGTATTTTACCATTAAATCAAAACTTACCTAAACCGAATCCCGTATTTATCAAACTAGAATTACCGAATCTAATTGACAAGGGATAATAGATAATAGATAATAGACAATAATTATATAAGCTAAT
This sequence comes from Geminocystis sp., assembly GCF_041753295.1. Taxonomy (NCBI): domain Bacteria; kingdom Bacillati; phylum Cyanobacteriota; class Cyanophyceae; order Chroococcales; family Geminocystaceae; genus Geminocystis; species Geminocystis sp. The sequence continues at coordinate 8,783 of NZ_JBGSUU010000003.1, read as the reverse complement.
TATCTTGAGATGACAATACATATAAGTTAATTAAATAAACTATATAAGTTTGTTTAGAATACATAACTTATTTTGTAAAACTAATTATAATTACTATTATTTAGTATTAACTAAATTTGACCATTTAATCTCAACTTTTAAAAACTTTTTTCATATTTATATAACTTTTGATCAAAAACCGTTTTTAAAATAAATTTTACTTAAAAATAAGGATAAAAAAATGTGGGATAATTTTGATAGTGATCCCGTTTTTCCTCCAGAACAAGTATTAGAAAATAGGGGTAAAGTAGCCATTTTTATTGATGGTTCAAACCTGTTTTATGCAGCTTTACAATTAGGAGTGGAAATCGATTACACTAAACTTTTATATCGTTTGACAGCGGGAGCAAAATTACTACGCGCTTTCTTTTATACTGGAGTTGATCGCACTAACGAAAAACAACAAGGCTTCTTACTCTGGATGCGACGCAATGGCTATCGAGTCATCGCTAAAGATTTAGTGCAATTGCCCGATGGCTCAAAAAAAGCCAATTTAGACGTAGAAATTGCGGTGGATTTAATGGCTTTAGTGGGTTCTTATGATACTGCTGTATTAGTAAGCGGAGACGGTGACTTAGCCTACGCAGTAGATGCGGTAAGTTATCGGGGCGCTCGTATTGAAGTTGTCAGTTTGCGATCTATGACCAGTGATAGTTTAATTAATGTAGCAGATCGTTATATTGATTTGGAACAAATTCGGGAAGATATACAAAAAACTCGTAAATCAAATTTAACCTATGATAATTTTTCTCCTTATCACCTTATTGAAAATCGAGATAATTTGGAAATTTAATTATTAATAATTTATAGTTACTAATTTTTCTTGATTATAATAATCAATTATGTTTAGGCTCAAATTAATTATCTTTTTGCTATTTTTTCCTGTTGGTTTAGGGTTATTATGGCAATCTTTTAATCTAAATATTTTACCGGATCAATTAATCTCTTTTACCTTTTTTTTATTTTCTATAGAACAAGCTAGAATGGCGGTAATTGATTTACAATCTTATTATTTAACGAAAAAAGAAACGGAGAATAAAGTTTTATTTCAATTCTTCCTCGTTATTCTTACCACAATTATTATTGAATTATGTGGTTTTTATTGGGCTTTATTTTCTGTTGGTTGGGGTGCATTTTTAGTTATAGTTAGTCAAATTTGGTTTAATTTTTTTGCACCGTTAAGAGTAGTAGAAACAAGTAATATTATTCTACAAAATTATAATTTTACCGAAAAAATAGCTGTTTTATTTGCTGATTCTATCCCCCTATTTCTCATGATTTTGTGGTTAATCAATGTCTATCCTTTGACAATTTCTTTAGCAATATTTGCTATTACCTTAACTTTTGTCTGTGTTAAATATGGGACTTTTATTATTAAAATAAATCGCCAATCAGATGGTAGAGGCTAAATATATTGAGGTAGGGCGATATACCGCCCATAATTCCTAAGATATTTTATTGATCAAAACTACGAATGAAAGACTCTTGTTTAAGCACCACAAACTGAGGAGTTAAAGGAGGTAATTTATTAGGATCATTAAAGTCTGTATCATAATCCCAGTTTCTGTTTGGTGCATCATAAACATTTGCTTTTCCCCATACACCGCTTACATATTTAGGTTCAGCAATACTGACAAATGAACCTCGATAAGTCCAAGTTCTTCCACCCCAATTTTCCGCAAAACGAGGATAATTTTCTAAACCACCGTTATAAGCCCCGTTTACAACACTAACATCTGTTCCAGAAAGAACCCCTGCATTAAATGTAGTGTCAGTAGGAAGAACATTACTACCATTAATATTACAATTCTTCTCGTTGAGATGATTAATAGCTCTATCATCATTCAGACAAGCATTAGAAAGAGGGTTGAAAGAATCAGCTAGGATAGACGCAGGTTGTTTATTAACATTATTATAATCTCCTTGAACGTAAATAGCTTGATCTGAAGCAATAGTTACACCTGTAGGATCTGGGTGAGTAGTTGTTTGACCTAAACCAAATAATTGTTTTCCGTTAATGAAGGCAAAACCATAAGGACTTGTTAACAGTGATGCTTTACGAGTTGTGGCACTATCATTAATGGTGGCGTGAACAACCATTCCTCCTTCAGTGTCATCAAGAGCAGCTAAACCGAGACGTTGAAAAGAATTAGCAGGGGCGTTCGCATCAGCCGCCGCAGGGGTATAAAGTAAATCTGCCGTAGAAGTAAGAGTAGTTCCGTTTAGATATTGTCCATCACGATTCCAGATAACTAAACTTTGGATATTGATCTGTAATAGTCGCATATCTCGCCCTTCTCTGACATTATAATAACGGAAAGGAGTGGTATGACTAGCAACATCTCGTCCTACTTCTAAAATCGGGGCCGCCACAAAACAACGACTTGTTAAACCTGCTATTTCTTGAGGATTCATTTCCTTGATATTTTTCCATTCAGTATCATTAAAACCGGTAGGAGGAGTAGTTGAAGCAAAAGCAGTTAAAAGAGTTTTTGTAGCTGTATTTGATAATGAGTTAAAGCTCAGAGGAGCACTTTGAGATAGTATTTGTTCTTGGAGATAATTCTGTGCGTTAGTCGCTAAAGTATTTTTTTGAGCTGTAGTTAGAGCATTCCACCAATTTTGTACCGTTGTATTATTGGCTGGTTTAGTGGTAGGTAATGCTGTATCGATACTAGGACAAACATTATAATTACCAGCAGGAATCGCTGCTAAATCAGCTCCTACCATAATAGGTTGTCTTAAACTTTTTAATTTAGCATTATAAATAGATGTATTGAATGTTTCACCAGTGCTCAGTAGTTTTGTCTCGATGGGGTTATCTGGATCTTGACGATTCATGCCCGTTATTTCAAAGGGAACGGTATTTAAGTAGTTAGCCGTGGAAGTCGCTATAGGCTTAAATGTAATGCGAATATCAGCTTTTTTGTAATAATCCCCTTCAGTATTTAAAAAACTTGGTTCAGGAATAGATACAGGAGCTTCTGTTCTCACTTTTATTTGATTTCCCCAGTTGGTTGCGATTTTCTGAGGATTCATGGCTAGTTGAGTTTTAGCCGCAGTATCAGACGCAAATTTAATTAAATTTTTCAGAAAACTACCAGTTGTATCGGGTAACTGAGTCGATATTCTTGCTCCATCAAATGTTTCACTGGGTTTATGTTTTCTTCGAGCATAAATATCTTTGACGGTGGTTACTTGACCTTTAACGTCTAAACTCACATTACTACCCATAAATAGATCACCGTTGGTGTGTATCGGACCGCTAAGAGTCATGGCTGCACCCGGGAAAATCTCTAAATCTCCTACATAAAAAGCGGCAAACTGAAACATAGGGATTAAACGACTTTTCACATCCATTTGTAAAATAGCCGTTGCTTGTTTACCATCATTTTTATTATTAACATCAGTCTCTTTAAAACTGAGGGCATAAATAGAATGACCCACTTCTAACATGGATAAACCTTGATAATTATCTCCTTGAGGCACTATTCCTTGAACTCCTACACCCCCATTTTTTTCAATAACATAGGTAGTTACAAGAGTATCGCTCAGGGCTTTATTATAAGATGAGATGCTAGAAACCTCACAGGTATAATCTATCGTACCGTCATTAGAACTATCATTATCAAGACAAGCATCCGCTTTACTAGGAGAAGTGCCTTTAGGTTTCCCATAATTTAAAAATTTCTCTTTGATTTGATTAGCTCGAATATTTAATTGTGCTTCTGCCCCATAAAATCCGCTATTACTGGCCACTGCTGAGCTGGTGGTTTCTTTTTCAGTGTTATTATTGGTTTTTGCATATAATGCCATCAGTCCACTTAATGCTAAAACAATCCCTAAAGCAACTACTAGAATATAACCTTGTTCTTGATTAGACTTACGAGAATGTTGAGATTTCAGTAACTGGAATAAAAATAATAAATGGCGATTAGTTTTCATGGTATTTTAAGTTTGATTTGATAATAAATAAATGTCCTTAAATCCCTTTCTTCTCCCCCAGAATTGGGGGCAGGGAGGCGAAAAGAGGTTATGGGGGCTTTGTCATTTTTTTCATAAAATTTTCCTTAATTCATACTGTTACGAGGATAGAATTTTTGAGACATAGTTAAATCTTCATCCTTTCTTAATTTCTTTGAAGAATCTTCATTTTCTTTGACTGTCGCTGATATTTCTATGGATTTTATTTGATTAAATTTATATTCTGTTGTTGGATTTGGAAAACTAGGGGTACAACTTGTTGGTCCTCCTGCTTCAGTAATTACTTTACATAAATGTTCTGTCGTATTACCAGTCGTATCATCAAGTTTGTTTAATGTAGCAGTAATATCTAGTTTGTCCAAATTTTCCGTTAACTCAAATGTGTCCTCTACTTGATCATTGACAATTAGTTTTAATTTTTTTTGGTCAAGATCCACTTGATACTGGCGTTTATCCATTAAATAAATAATGCTACCTTCTGGATAATTGTTAGTCCAAGTATGATCATTAGTATCAAGATTTACTGTTTCCACTATCTTTGTTGTTGTATTCGGATTAGTAATAGTAGTTCCATCTGCTTTTTTTATAATTTCTCCTTTATAATCAAAAAATTCTCCTCTATTGGTTGAACGATCATAAATGTAGGCTTTAATGGTACCCGGATCATTATTTCTTTTCTGATTCCATAGCTTAAGGGTATCGGGCCATCCATCTTTAGGATTTTCATTATCGTTTCGTTTACAAAGACTATTTGTACTTGATTCATCTACAACTAAAGGTTTAGTCGTTGAAAGTGCAGTTATAGCAGTACAAGAAGTTAGGGTTTGAGGTAGTAAAGTTCTTCTAATGGTAATATCAGAAGTTTTTTCTACGGGGTTAGTGTTAGGGATTGTTCGTTGGGTGATTTCTAGTAGTGGAAGATCGGTGTCCGTTAATCCTTCTCCTACCTGTATCATATCAGGAGCGATACTAGCAAAAATTGTCTTTAATCTTTGGTTTACATCCGCTACTCCCGTATCCCCGACAAAACTTTGTCGCATACTTAAGAAACCACTAAAGGCGAAACCCAAAATAACAAAACCCATTACGCTAGTGGCAATAACTTCAAGGAGGGTAAATCCACCTGAATTATTATTTTGATTGTTGTAAAGGGATAATAGTAGCGGATGTGGTGAGATATACTTGTTCGCTGGTTTTAAAGGTTTCGGCTTTGGTAGTTGAGTCATATTTTAATTCCTCTAATTTTTTATTTTTTATTTGAACAACAACATATTTAATATCTTCAGAAGTACTAAGACAGTTACTAACTACGTCATCGGTTACAGTTGGTTCATTAGAACAGATATTAATTACTACTTTATATTTATACCCACCAAAATCCTTTGCCCGATCATCAGAGAGGGTAAATTCTGTTGTTCCCGTATTATTTATGGGAGTTGTAACTATTGGTGTTGTAGCAGAGCGTGTTTGCTTAAAAACACTACTGGTATCTACATCTTTTCTCCAATCGTATCTGAGTCCGTCTAAAATTTCTTTAGTGAGAGAAACCGCACCCATAGTAGTTTTTTGTTCTAAATTCTGGATTTTCAAGGCTAACAAGAACTGTAGATTAACCGCAAAGGCAATACTTAAAACGGTTATAGCTACTAATACTTCTATAAAAGAAAATCCTTGGGTTTGTTTCCTTTTTTGAATCAGAAAATAATATTTTAGTAGTGAAGGAAAATAGTTTTTTTTCATAGGGATTATTTTTTATTAACAGTTTATTTTCGATGATTTCCTCTTAAAAGGGTTTCACTATTCAATGGCACCCCCCTGATTAATAGTTATAGTTTTTTCTTCATTGTTGGTAACATTTGTGATAGTTAGGGTTAAAGAAGGTTGTAAATCATTGTTTTCATCAAAAATATAAGCAACACCTCGACTGTTAAAACATAATGTCCAATCCGTTAAATCTGCAGTAAATGTTGCTAAAGCACTGGTTTTATCTTTTGTTAGGGGTAAAGTCACGTCCTCACCTTGAAGACGGCGATCTTCATTCCAGTTATCTTTTAGTTCGATGATGCTTTTTTCCTTTTGAACTGTACCGATTTCGTCACCCAAGGTTATGGTATCATCAGAAATTCCAGTTATGTTGTTATCATCAGAATCACTACCGATTTTAATTACATCACCGACGGAAAACCCTTTAGTAGAAATAACTTTTAAGTCTTTTGTCGTAGTGTCGGTATCTTCGGTTAATTTCGTAAGTGCCGTACAACCTCTAGTTTGTCCTATTTCCACCAGAAATTTACTGTCAGGTTGACTAGGATTAGGATCAGGTCGAAGTCTGACGGCGGAGGTATTAGAAATTGCTCTACCACGAACTTGTTGAACGATATTTTTAACTTGATTTTGAGCATCTATGTCGGCGCTAGCTGAATTATCTCGTACAAGATTAGGTGCAGCAACGGCGGTTAAGATGCCAAATATAGCTAAAACCGTGAGAATTTCAATTAAGGTATAACCATTATTTTGATTTTTACGATAATATTGTTTAAATAAATTATTTATAATTGCTTGTTTTTTTTTCATATATTACTTTTCTCCTATAATGCGACCTTGGTTTTTAGGATATAACTATTGGACTAAAATTTACACATACTTATTACTTTTAATTATAAACTCTATTTAGTAAAACCTTATCAGTGTTAATACTTATTTTATTCAAAATTTTACAATAAAGTTTTACATTTTTATATATTGTTTTTATAAACTTTAATAATGTTAATTTTATAAGTAATAGTTGAATAGGAAACCGCTCTAATACTCCCTTAAAAGGATTGGTAATAAATGGTAAGAGAGAATATAATTGTAATTGTTGATTTTTATGAAGTAATAAATAGCTGAAATTCAAAAAAAAATCAATGTTTCATCACAAAATCAGTGTTATTTAATGCTTACATAAATTTACTTAAAAGGTCCTAAAATATCTCTTTCAAGGATGGTTTGGGTAGCGGAATTATTGGCAAAAGTTCGTTTAGCTTCGATTTGTATTTGTACTGCTTTACTAACTTCTAAGTAACGAGGATCAATGGGTAATTGTCCGATGTCAATGATAAAACGATTGTTGCTATAACGAATAAATTGGGGAGGAATTTCTCCTTCATAACGCAAGATATAATCATTGACTTGTCTTAAACGGGCTTCACTAGAGTTAGAAACACTATATTTAATATAAAAGTTAGTGTTAATCACATCTGATTTTTGGGCTTCGTCTAGTAATTCTAGCTGTAATTTTGAACCGAATCCTGATAAACCTTTACTTTTTAATTTCGTTGCTTCTTCGGCTTTAATGGCGTTGAAAACAAATAATTCTGTGACGTTATTTCTCTGTAATGTGTTGGTTTCTAACCATAAGTCTGTAGGGATTTTAATGGTGACGCTACGATCATCTTGTAAATTTAAGGTTATGGTGCGATCGCTAAAGGGAGCGAAAACTTGAGGGGCATTCCAGATTAAAACAACGGAATTTTGAACTCTATCGACTAATTCGAGGTATTGATCATCAATAATAGAATCTTTGGCAAATAAAGAAGTAGCGCCTGTGCGAGTTTCCCAGATATTTTTGGATAAACTAAAACCACGATTTTTTAATTCTCCCATAGTGACAGAGGCGCTGAGTCGATCTGGTGCTAAAGGTTGATTGGTTTTAATAAGAGTAAGAGAGCCTAATTTTCCTTCTCTTCCAGCCCTTCCTGAACGTCCATTTTTCCCACTTTCACCATTAATACACCTAAATTCTTTTGTTCCACAACTATAATTCGCATCTCCGGGGCGGCCGGTACAAGATTCCACAGTCCAATAAGGTTTAGGACATTGACAACCTTTTGCACCATTACCACTTTCCCCTGATTTACCGCCATCACCGCCTTTTGCTCGAACATAAATCTGTTTAAGGTAGTTTTTATCGGTGGCATAAATAGTCAACGAACCTGCATTACCGCCATCGCCACCATTTCCACCATTGCCACCATCACCTCCATTCGCACCCACAAGATTATAATTAACGTTGGGAGGTTGATTATCACAGATAGAATTTTCTCCGTTACTGCCATTTTCTCCGGGTAATCCTTGTTGCCCTGATAAATCTAAGTTTAGGGGCGAACCATCGGCAAAAATAGTTAGTGCTTCGCTATCTCTTCCCCTAGTTCCGTCTTTTCCGTCAATTCCTTGTTTTCCTTCTTTGCCAAAACTGACAATTTGATTTGCTGAAGCTGTTAATAAACACATTGCCGATTGAGGATTTAAGGAAGGAAATACATCGGGAATGAACAAAAAGAATATTGTTAGAGAAATTTTTGTAAACCAACCCATGATAATTCGATCAAACTAAATAATGATTCTGGTAAAACTTTATCATAAGGTGAATTGACTTGAGTGAGCGATCAAAATTCTTGGGGAAAAAATTAAATATAAACTGATGTTACGCAAAAAAAGAATTAACCGTTGATTTCGGGTGTTAGGTGTCAGGTTTTAGGTTTCAGGTTTCAGGTTTCAGGTTTCAGGTTTCAGGTTTCAGGTTTCAGGTTTCAGGTTTCAGGTTTCAGGTTTCAAAAAATGAGTTTATACATTATTATTCAACATTCTTGCTAATTCCCTGTTTCCTTTCTAATTCCCTGTTTCCTTTCTAATTCCCTGTTTCCTTTCTAATTCCCTGTTTCCTTTCTAATTCCCTGTTTCCTTTCTAATTCCCTGTTTCCTTTCTAATTCCCTGTTTC
>NZ_JBGSUU010000002.1:0-6344 GCF_041753295.1 Geminocystis sp. | reverse complement strand
CTTTGACAAAGCGAAAAACCTGAAATAAAATGTTCATAACTTATTTTAAATAAACAAAAAATAAGATGGACATGGTCGATTGTATAACCAAAAAGTCCATCTTTTTTTTAATTTTGCCCCGACTTTGAAAACACCCTGCTTTGAAAACACCCTGCAGAGAGAGGTGGGAAAAAATCGAAAAAACTTTTTCTTTGAAAATCCCTTGACACCTTGCTTCTAGCCTTAACTTCTAACCAATGCTGCGGTGGTATGATTTTGTTATTCCTGTGCTGTGTCAATTTTTCGAGCGATAAAGCATCAGGATTATGAGGTTTTGGGTGGGTTAAGAGTATCTTGTTTTGTGAATAAATAAGGAATGAGGATTAGGAAAAGCAACCACCAGAGACAGATTAAAGTGAAAAACAAAGCAGTTAACCAGATGAGCTGAAATAATAGCCAACTACCTCCGATAATAACGATTCCTGTCAGTATAATCGACCAAGGTTGACACCACCAAGGCTTATATTTCCAGATTGATGATGACGACATAATTACCTTAATAAGAGTGGGTTAGTAAATTTACAGGGGAAAAACGGTTAACGTTTCAATAACAGTAATTAGTTTATCCCACATTCGCTTGATCGTTTAGAGAAGGGAAAGTGATTGGGATTTGCACTAAACTACCCACACCTACCTTGCTTCCTACCCAAAGAAATGCTTTTTACTGGCTAAAAGTATGGTAATATAGTTTAAAGTAGTGCTATCCTTAATTAAATGGCGAAATTAGCGCAAAAAAAAGCAGATACAGAAAGTTTTGAGCAAAAACTCTGGAAAACCGCCGATAAGCTCCGTAAAAATATTGATGCGGCGGAATATAAGCATATTGTTTTAGGTTTAATTTTCCTGAAATATATTTCAGATGCCTTTGAGGAATTATACCAAAAGCTAATTAAAGGAGAGGGAGAATACGCAGGGGCAGATGCAGAAGATAAAGACGAATATGTAGCCGAAAATGTCTTTTTTGTTCCCTTAAAGGCACGGTGGGCTTTTATTCAGGCTCAAGGGAAGCAACCTAATATTGGGCAAATTGTCGATGAGGCAATGGATTTAATCGAGAGGGAAAACTCCAAAAGGTTAAAAGGAATTTTGCCAAAGGTTTTTGGTCAACAAAAGCTCGATTCTGCGTCTTTAGGAGGGTTAATTGACTTAATAAGTAAAATCACCCTTGGTGATGCCCAAGCACAGGCTCAGGACGTTTTAGGTCGGGTTTATGAGTATTTTTTGGGTCAATTTGCCTTGAATGAGGGCAAAAATGCAGGGCAGTTTTACACCCCTGAAAGTATTGTGCTGTTGTTAGTAGAGATGTTAGAGCCTTATTCGGGCAGGATTTTTGATCCCTGTTGTGGGTCTGGTGGTATGTTTGTTCAAAGTGAGAAGTTTATAGAAGCTCATCAAGGATGTTTAGACGACATCTCTATTTATGGACAGGAAAGCAACGAGACTACTTATAAACTCTGTCGGATGAATTTAGCCATTAGAGGGATTGATGGCTCGAATATCAAATGGAATCCTGAAGGCTCTTTCCTTAATGATGCCCATAAGGATTTAAAAGCGGATTTTGTTATTGCTAACCCCCCTTTTAACGACAGTGATTGGAGTGGGGATTTATTACAAAATGATAGACGGTGGCAATACGGCAAACCTCCAGCAGGTAACGCTAATTTTGGCTGGGTGCAACACTTCCTCTACCATTTAGCCCCTACGGGTTCGGCGGGTTTTGTCCTCTCTAATGGTTCATTATCTTCTAATACCAGTGGTGAGGGAGACATCAGGAAAACCTTAGTAGAAGCTGATTTAGTGGATTGTATTGTCATGTTGCCCACTCAACTATTCTATAACACGGGGATTCCTGCTTGTTTGTGGTTTATGAGTCGTGCTAAAAGTAACCCTCTCCCCAACCCTCTCCCAAAGGGCGAGGGAGTAACAAGTCGTAAGGGTGAGGTGTTATTTATTGATGCTTCGGAGTTGGGCTATATGGTAAACCGTAAAAATCGGGCTTTTACCGATGAGGATATAGCGAAAATAGCTGATACTTACCATCAATGGAAGAAAAAACCCTCACTCCCAGAGGGCGAAGGGAGTTATAGGGATATTAAGGGCTTCTGTAAGTCGGCAACTTTGGCAGACATTGAAAAGCATAATTTTGTCTTAACACCAGGGCGTTATGTGGGCATACCTGACGAGGAAGACGACGGTATTGCTTTTGAGGAGAAGATGGAGATTTTAACTAAGGAGTTGGCAATGCAAATGCGAGAGGGTTTAGCTTTGGATGAAGAGATTAAACTACAATTAGAGAAAGTGAGTTTTGCTCTGGAGGTGGACTAATGACTATAACAGAAATGATTAAATCTTTTGACCAATTATCGGCACAAGAACAGCATAATTTATTAGAAATTCTGCGTCAACGTCACTCTCAATTAAGAGAGGGGGAAAATTTAGCTAATGACAGTCAATTAACCATTGATTCCGCCGAAGGTGAAAATACACAGGAAGAAACATTTTGGAAAATGACTTTAAGATTTCGTCAAAGAATGGAAGCTGAAGGTATAGAGTTTACTGATGATGATTTTGCTAATTTACGGGATAAAAGTCCAGGAAGGGAGGTTGAGTTTTGAGAAAAATATATCTCTTGGATACTAATGTAATTTCTGAAATTAACAAAAAAATCCCTAATCAATCAGTAGTAGAAAAAATTAGTCTTTATCAAAGGGAAATTGCGACTGCATCCACTGTCATTCATGAATTATTATATGGCAGTTTACGGTTGCCTCCTGAATCCGCTAAGAGAAAATTTTTATTAGATTATATAAGTCAAATTCCTCTAAAAATGCCTATTCTTGACTATGATTTAAAGTCGGCTCAATATCACGCCCAAGAAAGAGCTAGGTTATCTAAAATTGGTAAAACTCCTGCTTTTGCTGATGGACAAATTGCTAGTATTGCTTTTACTAATAATTTGATTTTAGTTACTAATAATGTTAGAGATTTTGCGGACTTTCAAGGTTTAGAAATTGATAATTGGTTTGAGGTGTAATGGATAATTTAGATCTTCAGGTTATCAAAGAATTTCGTCTGTGTCTTGAGGTAATGATTCCTGTTTTGGAATTAAGAATTTTTGGTTCACGGGCTAGGGGAGATGCCCATGAGGATTCAGATTTGGATGTGTATATCAAAGTGAAACATTTAGACCGTGCAGTGCGTGAAATAATTTATGAACTGGCATGGGAGGTAGGCTTTTAATATGACCGTGTTATATCAACTTTTGTCGTGACAGATGAACAAATAAAAACGGGAGCAGTGGGAGCAAATCCCTTATTGTCTAAGGTGATGACGGAAGGGGTGCTGGTATGACGGAAATTCAAAAAATTAATTTATTCTCATCTAAAGTTATAATGAATATTATAATTAAGCATAAGTAATTGTCAAATCAGCAGTCTATATTCTTTTAACAGTTAGTTATGCACAAATTAAAATTCACTACTGTAGGTAGTTCCACAGGCACGGTTATTCCTAAAGAAATGCTAAGTAATCTCAAAGTAGAAAAAGGAGATACTTTATTTGCCGTTGAAACTCCTAATGGTTACTTACTCCCTATAATCCCGAAATTGAAGAACAATTAGAAGCAGGTAGGGCATTTATGAAACAGTACCGAGAAACCTTTAAAACCCTTGCCCAGTAACTAATTTCCCAATTAAATATATCTGATGACAGAAATTAGGTGGGTAAATCAAAAAGGATTAATATATCTTCATGGTGAAAGTTTAGCTGAGTATGGAGGATTAGAAGGTATTAGAGATGAAGGTTTATTAGAGTCTGCATTACATCGCCCTCTCAACTTGTATAACTATGAACAGGAAAGAGATATTGCTAAATTAGCGGCGACTTATGGTTTTGGTATTATTCAGAATCATCCCTTTGTGGATGGTAATAAACGAGCGGGTTTTTTGGCTGTGGGTTTATTTTAACACTCAATGGGTTTATTCTGTGTGCTTCTCAACTAGAAGCCACTAACACAATTTTAGGTTTAGCGGCTGGAAATATAAGCGAAGACGAATTTTATCAATGGCTTAAAGTCCATATTCAGTCTCAATCTTAAAAGTCCAAGCCCCAAAAGCAAGAAAACATTGATTAAAAGGAGCGTAATTGGTATTAGAATTTTATGTCTTTACAAGAATTACTACAAGAAAAACGCCAAGAAATTTTAGATTTAGCTGATAAACATGGGGCTTTAAATGTGCGTGTGTTTGGTTCGGTAGTGAGGGGAGAGGATACCCCAGATAGTGATATTGATTTTTTGATTGATTATGATTTACAGCGCATTTCCTCTTGGTTTCCTGCGGGATTAATTGTTGATTTGGAGAAATTATTAGGGCGAAAAGTGGATGTGGTGACGGAAAAAGGGTTACATTGGTATATTCGAGAGCGAGTTTTGACTGAGGCGGTGAGTTTATGAAGGATAGCAGGTTATATTTAATCCATGGGGGAGAATGTTTAGAGCGAATTAATCTCTATATTGTCAATGGTAAGGCAGATTTTATGAATAATCAAATGGTACAAGATGCTGTGTTGCGTGATTTGGAGATAATGGGAGAATCCATTAAGAAGTTACCGCAGGAATGGAAAGACACTGAATCTGACATTGAATGGGTGAAAATTGGCAATTTTAGGAATGTTTTAGCCCATGAGTATCTTGGGGTTGATTTGGAAACTGTCTGGTGGATTATTGACAATTATTTACCAGATTTAGAGACGGCAATTAACAGAATGAATGCACAGTTTAGAGAGGGTGAGGTTTAATTGATGAATGTATCGAAACAAGTAACTTTAGGAAATAGATTAGATTTTGAGTTGGCTAATAGTTTATTTAATCAGGCTCAAGTCTTTGTTAACGAGATTAAGCAAAATTTGGCAAAAGTAGGGGTTGAAATATGAATGAGTGGGAAAAAACAACTTTAGGTGAAATTGCTTTTTTAAAAAATGGGAAATCTTCTCCAAAAAGAATAGAAAATGGTAAATATCAAGTTTGGGGTTCTAATGGAGTAATTGGTTATTCAGAACATAAAAATTCTCATGGAAACACAATCATAATTGGTAGAGTTGGTAGCTATTGTGGTTCTATCTATCTTTCTAAAGAAGAATGCTGGGTTACTGATAACGCAATTATTGGAAATAATATAAAAGGTATTTCTGATTCAGTATTTCTATACTATTTTCTTAATAACTATAATTTACATCGGCTCAGAGGTGGCTCTGGACAACCTCTTATTAATCAATCTATTTTAAGTCAGATTGAGCTTAAAATTCCCCCCCTAGAAGAACAAAGGGCGATCGCATCTGTACTTTCTTGTTTAGATGGGAAGATAGAGAATTTAAGGAAACAGAATGAGACATTAGAATCGATCGCGCAGACGTTATTTAAGCATTGGTTTATAGACTTTGAATTTCCTAATGAAGATGGTAAACCCTATAAATCAAATCCTCTGGAGGGGAGATGCGATCGACCGAATTAGGCGAAATTCCTAAAGATTGGCGAGTTGGGAAGTTGGCGGATGTGATAGAAGTTAATCCTCAAGAGTCAATTAAAAAAGGCAATATAGTTAAATATATTGACATGAAAGCCTTATCTACAACCAGTATGGAAATAGTCAGTTATATAACAAGAGAGTTTACATCAGGCAGTAAATTTAGAAATAAAGATGTCTTAATGGCAAGAATTACTCCTTGCTTGGAAAATGGAAAAACTGCATTTGTAAATATTTTAGATGACGATGAAGTTGCTTTTGGTTCAACAGAATTTATTGTATTAAGAGCAAAATCTGGTTGTTGTTCTCATTATGTATATTGTTTAACAAGAAGTCCTAATTTTAGAGATTATGCAGTTAAGAATATGACTGGTACATCAGGACGACAAAGAGTACCTAACGATATGATAGCCAACTATAAATTAGCTATAAGTCAAGTACAATTAATGAAACAATATCAAAACATTTGTAATTCTCTATTTGAAAAAGTAAAAGCTAATCAAAATCAAATTCAAGCCTTAACAAAAACCCGTGATGAATTACTACCTAAACTAATGAGTGGACAGCTAAGAGTTAAGGAGTGAAAGATGAAATTATTTTTTTATAATCAAAGTAAGAATAAATGATAAAAATTTATTTAGATAACCCTCTTTTGTCAAACTCCGAATCAACTATTAATAAATAAAAAAATTATCCCGTAGGAAAATATAATTTATCCACATGAGCTATGGATAGTAAATTATTGAATCCTTCTAATAATAGAGATGAATTTACCACTTTTAA
>NZ_JBGSUU010000001.1:0-4327 GCF_041753295.1 Geminocystis sp. | reverse complement strand
TTTTTTTCCCTTCAAAACTTCGATAATCAATAATTAAGTTTTCCTCACAACTAAAAGCAGAGAAAATAATAGTTAAAATAGTAGATAGTTCATATCTTTGCCCTCTCTTTGAGCGAAAATCTTTGACAAAGCGAAAAACCTGAAATAAAATGTTCATAACTTCTTTTAAATAAACAAAAAGTAAGATGGACATGGTCGATTGTATAACCAAAAAGTCCATCTTTTTTTTAATTTTGCCCCGACTTTGTGTCGAATAACATTTTATCTGTCGCTTTAACACTTTATTTGTCATGGGAATAATTCCGCCTCAAATCCTTTTCCCTAAACAATTATAACCGTCTTTGACCTCTGCTTATCATCGAAGATAGGTTTAACAAATTACTTGTCATTATTCTGAGCATTAACAAATTGATTATCATTTCTTCTGATTTGACTTTTCAAGATTTATAACATAATAGTTGTCATCTTTTAATAACGCTGTTAAAATAACAATATGTTTTTATAAATAGCATTTATGGACAAAGAAAAAAATATAATCCCTGTTGATATTCCTGAAGATGTCCAGAGGAGGATTGAACTCATCAATTATTTAATGGAACCGTGCGATCGCATCTCTTATGGGAAAAAGTTAGATGAAGTGAGTCAGAAGTTAAATTGCTCTCGTCGAACAGTGCAACGCATGGTAAAAAAATGGGAAGAGGAGGGAATTAACGGTCTATTTTCAACCCAAAGAACGGATAAAGGTCAACATCGTATCGACAAAGTTTTAGTTGATTTCATTACAAAACAGTATATAGAGGATAATAGAGGAGGAACTAAAGTTAATCGTTCTCAGATTGCGGTTAAAGCACAAGTTAAAGCTAAACAAGAAGGATTAGAAGTACCCAGCCACATGACTGTTTATCGCATTCTTCAAACAATTATCGATGAACAAGCCGTGAAGAAAAATATTCGTAACCCTGGATGGAAAGGTAGTAAATTAAGTTTGAGGACAAAGGATGGCACAATTTTAGAGCCAGAATACAGTAATCACGTCTGGCAATGTGACCATACAGAAGCAGATATTTTATTAGTTGATAGCTCTGGTAAAGTATTTAAACGTCCTTGGTTGACCACCGTAATCGATACTTATTCCCGTTGTATTGTAGGCATAAATTTAGGCTTTGATGCTCCCAGTTCAATGGTAGTAGGTTTAGCCCTTCGTCATGCTATTTTACCCAAAGACTATCCATCGGACTATCAATTACATGAACAGTGGGGAACTTATGGTAAACCAGAGTATATTTTTACTGACAGTGGTACCGATTTTAAGTCTCATCATGTTCAGCAAATAGCTTCTCAGCTAGGTATAACCTGGAAGTTTCGTTCTCGTCCTTCTGAAGGTGGTATTGTGGAAAGACCCTTTGGCACTATTAATACACAATTGCTATCTACCTTGCCTGGATATACTGGGTCAAATATCAAAGAACGACCAAAAGAAGCCGAAAAAGGTGCCTGTCTCACTCTTAATGATTTTCATAAGCTAGTAGTTCGTTATATAGTTAATAATTACAATCAGAGTTTGGATAAGCGTACTGGACAAACTCGTTATCAGAGGTGGGAAGCAGGTTTAACAGTAATACCTTCTTTGCCAACGGAACGAGAATTGGATCTATGTTTAATGAAACAAACTCGCCGTACGGTTTATCAAGGGGGTTATATAAATTTCAATAATTTATCTTATAAAGGAGAGTATTTGTCTGGTTATGCAGGAGAGCAAGTCATCCTCAGATATGATCCTAGTGACATAACCATTATTTATGTATATAAACACGAGGGCGATAAAGAGGTGTTTCTTTGTCGTGCTTTTGCTCAAGATTTAGAGTCGGAATCTCTCTCGTTTTATGAAGCAAAGGAAATAACCCGTCAAATCAGGGAAAAAGGCAAATCAATAACGAATAACTCTATTCTTGCTGAAGTTCAGGCTCGTGAGTTAATCATCAAAGAGAAAAAAAGTAAAAAACAGATACAGAAAGAAGAGCATAATTTGCTCAAAGAACAATTATCACCTCTAAAGGTTGAGCCGATAGAAGATGAGGAAAATTTACAAGAGAATGAGCCAGATTTACTTGTGGAAACTGAAGGTGAGTCTGTCAATGTTTATGACTATAACGAAATGATTGAAGAGTATGGATGGTAAATAATTATGACTAAAGCAGAAATTATCGCAAATAACTTAGGCTCTATTAACTCACAACTAGATGACGATAATCTTAAAACTGAGATAGAAAGGCTAAGAAAGCCAAGTTTTGTAGAATTGGAAGCGGTTAAATTACTACATGATTGGCTGGAGAATAAGCGTCATTCTCGCCAGTGCTGTCGTGTAGTAGGGGAGTCAAGGAATGGTAAAACTCTTGCCTGTAATGCTTTTAGATTAAGACACAAACCAGAGCAACAACCAGGAAAAGCGCCAAAAGTTCCAGTTGTATATGTTTAACCTCCTCAAGAGTGTAGCTCTCGGGATTTATTTCAAACAATTATTGAACATCTTAAATATCAAATTACGAAGGGTACTGTTAGCGACATTCGAGATCGCACTTACAATGTGCTGAAAACTTGTCAAGTAGAAATGTTAATTATTGATGAGGCAGATCGTTTAAAACCGAAAACATTTGCTGATGTTAGAGATATATACGATCGCTTAGGTATCGCAGTGGTTTTAGTGGGAACAGAGCGACTGGATACGGTAATTAAAAAGGATGAACAAGTTTACAACCGCTTTCGTGCTTGTTATAGTTTTGGAACTTTGACGGGAAACTCATTAATCAAAGTCGTAGAGATATGGGAAAAACAAGTTCTATGCCTTCCTCTTCCATCTAATTTAGCCCAGAAAAGTATGATGCAAGTTATTGCCCAATCAACTCGTGGTTACATTGGCTTAATTGATATGATTCTCAAAGAAGCAGCTATTAGAACTCTACAGAAAGGTAATAAAAAAATAGATTTGAACACCCTTAAAGAAGTTGCACAGGAGTATAAATAATGCTGGTAAATGAGCTCGAATATTGGTATTTAACACCTACACCTATGGCTAATGAGAGTATCAGTCATTTTATGGGTAGATTTAGGCGAGAGAATCAATTAAGTGTTTCTATGTTGGCTACCATAACGGGTTTAGGAGGTGCGATCGCACGTTGGGAGAAATTTAGATTCAATCCTCCTCCCACACAAAAAGAGTTAGAGAAACTAGCTGAGTTCGTTCGCTTGGATACTAAAGATTTACAGTTAATGTTACCGCCACAAGGAACAGGGATGAAACTAGAACCAATTAGGCTTTGTTCTAGTTGTTATCTTGAATCACCCTGTCACCAAATACAATGGCAGTTTAAGACGAGCGATCGCTGTTTTATCCATAATCTAACTTTATTGTCTGAATGTCCCTTTTGTGGGGCTAGGTTTAGAATACCTAGCGAATGGGAACAGGGCAAATGCCATAGGTGCTTTACTCCAATTCAACAGATGATAGCTTTTCAAAAAAAATTAAAGTTTTCTGTTACTGAGTAGCTCCACTTAATTAAATAAGCATAAAAAGGTAAATTTACAAATAATGACTAATACTAGATATAGTAAAATACGTTCTGTTTCAGCGGTTTATGGTTTATTGAATCAAAAAAGAACAAAGATATATATTGGTTCAACTAATAATTTAAGACGTAGAGTTCAACAACATGAATCACTACTAAAAAACAGAAGTCACCATAACAAAGAATTACAAGAACATTATAATTTAGGTGAAAAGATTGAAGTAGTTGTTCTTTGGTTAGATCCTTTAGAAGACTCCGAGACAGATAATGATATTCATTTTTCTAGGGGTATTATATACCATATTGAAGGACTGTATATTGAGAGAATACCAAGAGAAAAATTATACAATCAAAGACAAACTAGCTATAAACAAGCTGGAGAAGACGAAGATCCTTTGTTTACGCCTATGATAGGGGATTATATAGGTTTAGGACAAGTCACAGAAAATTTAAAGAAACTGGATTTGACTTAGAGTCCGAATTATTATTTTAATAGTTGTTTTACTGCTTTGAGTACTTCTTCTCCCTTATCTTCTATAAATTGTATCAATTCTTCAGAGGTTCGATCATCTTCCTCTACTTTTATATTTGGGTTAACGGCTTTGAGATCATAGTTTTTTTGTTCTATTTCCTCACGGGTAACAGTCCAACTTCTCTCACTGTCTTTTCTGTGGGGGAGTAACTCTAAAAATTCCTCAAAGTGTTTAGAGGTTAGGGGTTGACGTTTAGTTACTTTCACCTCAGATAAGTCATAGTACCAAATT